>CAYXEM010000031.1:0-8207 GCA_964464045.1 uncultured Microbacteriaceae bacterium
TACACGGGGTAGCCGCGGGAGAGACCGTAGTTCATCGAGGCACGCGCAAAGTCGCGGATCGACTCGTCGAGGTTGTACATCGCCATAGCGACACCAGCTCCTGGGGCCTGGAACACCTCAAAGCTTTGGGCCTCAGAGCCATCCTGGGGCTGGAAACTAATCGAGAGGGTTCCTGGGCCGTCGAAGACAAAATCAGTCGCACGGTACTGGTCACCAAATGCGTGACGGCCGACGATGATCGGCTTGTTCCAGCCAGGGACCAGGCGAGGAATGTTGGAGATGATGATGGGCTCGCGGAAAATCACGCCGCCGATGATGTTACGAATGGTTCCATTCGGGCTTCGCCACATCTTCTTGAGGCCAAATTCCTCAACACGGGCCTCGTCGGGGGTAATCGTTGCGCACTTTACGCCGACACCGTGCTTAATGATCGCGTGGGCTGCATCGACGGTGATCTGGTCGTCGGTTTCATCACGCTTTTCGATCCCGAGGTCGTAATACTCGAGCGTGACATCCAGGTAAGGGTGAATGAGGCGTTCCTTGATGAACTGCCAAATAATGCGCGTCATTTCGTCGCCGTCGAGCTCGACTACGACACCGTCAACCTTGATTTTCTCCACGAAGGGCCCCTCTGAATTGGTCTTGAAATGGCGATCATTGCGCCGTGACCAGTCTAACCCGATATTGAATTTATCTTCACGTGGAGATAAATCCCCACAAGCGCCGATAAGCCTCTAATCTGGATTTATGCCTGATCTCGTTCTCGAAGAACTCTCCGCCTCCACCGCTGTCGCGGCAAACGGACTTGAGTTGCGCCCAGGACAACAGGCATTTGCGACCCCGACGACCTACACCCAAGAAGAACAAGGCATTGACCCGTCCAAGGCCTGGTCGCGGGTGATCAAGCAGGGCGACGAGGTGGTCGGCTTTGTTCGCGCCTATTGCGACCCAGAACACCCCAAAGAAGAGCTCCGCTGCTGCATTTGGCGCATCACTGTCGCCGGATCACACCAAGGTGAAGGTGTTGGACGATTCGCAGTCGAAGCAGTCATCGATGAAGCGCGGCGCCAAGAGTGCAAGAGTCTCACCGTGATGTGGACTCCAGGGGACGACGGTCCAGGAGAGTTCTTCCACCACCTGGGCTTCGTCGATGTGGGCGACTCCGCCTATGGCGATCGAATCGGGTCTCTCCCTCTTTCCTAGTGAAGAAAGTGACGCTCACCCGTGTGGTAGAGCGTGATTCCGGCCTTTTTCGCGGCTTCAACGACTTCTTCGTCGCGCACGGAGCCACCCGGCTGAACAACTGCCCTCACTCCAGCGTCAAGCAGAATCTGCAATCCATCGGCAAATGGGAAAAATGCGTCAGAGGCGGCAACGGATCCCGCGGCTCGCTCCCCAGCTCGAGCTACGGCCAGCTGGCAGGAGTCGACGCGGTTGACCTGGCCCATTCCAATACCGACGCTCGCGTTGCCCTGAGCCAACAAGATCGCATTTGACTTCACCGACTTCACTGCCCGCCAGGCAAACTCCAGCGACGACAAAGTCTCGGCGTCGGCCGCTTCCCCTGCGACGAGCTCCCACTGGCTGGCGGGAGCAAATGACATATCGCGCTCCTGCACGAGAAGACCGCCCGAGATGAGGCGAAGGTCCCATGCCTCTCGAGCAAAGCCTTCGGGCAGCAGTGCAACTCGGAGGTTTTTCTTCGCCTCGAGCGCCTTCGCAGCCTCGGGAGATACCGACGGCGCGACCACCACTTCGGTGAACACCTCCGCGATTGCTGTTGCGGTTTCTGCGTCGAGCTCGCGGTTGAGAGCAATGACTCCGCCAAAGGCGCTGACGGGGTCACAGGCGTGTGCAGCCCGGTAGGCCTCGATAAGGCTCTCCCCGGTCGCGATACCGCAAGGGTTTTGGTGCTTAATAATTGCCACGGCAGGGCCCTCGTGGTCGAAGGCCGCATCCAGGGCGGCGTTGGCGTCGAGGTAGTTGTTAAACGACATCGCCTTGCCCTGAATGATCTCAGCCTGGGCGAGACCTTCCGGCGCTCCGGGGCGTTCATACAGCGCAGCGCTTTGATGTGAGTTTTCGCCGTAGCGAAGCTCACCACGAAGCCTCGCAGCCATGGTCACTCCATCGTGGACTGCCGTGTGACCAATCTGGCCGGCAAGCCAACTCGCCACAAGAGAGTCATAGCCCGCAGTGTGCGCGAACGCTTTTTGCGCGAGCGCAGTGCGAGTCTCGAGGCTGACGCCACCAGTGTTGATTTGTTCGACAATCGCGTCGTAGTCGCTGGGGTCCACCACAATCGCCACAGACGCGTGGTTCTTGGCCGCAGCGCGGACCATCGCGGGTCCACCAATGTCGATGTTCTCAATCGCCTCGTCGAAGTCGGCTCCTCGAGAAATGGTGGCCTCAAAGGGGTAGAGATTTACCGCGACCAGGTCGAAGGCCTCGATGCCTAACTCGTCGAGTTGAGCTCGGTGTGAGTCCAGCCTGCGATCGGCAAGGATTCCACCGTGAATGCTGGGGTGAAGAGTTTTTACCCGACCATCGAGCGCTTCAGGAAACCCCGTCACCTGGGCCACTTCGGTCACGTCCATCCCGGCGTCTCGAATAGTCGCCGCAGTCGAACCCGTGGACACCAGGTGAACGCCGCCTTCGGTAAGTGCCTTGGCAAACTCCAGCAGCCCCGTCTTGTCGCTCACGCTAATCAGGGCTCGGCGAATGGTGGTCTTAGTCATGGGCGCGGCCACTTTCTCTCATCTCTATCGTCAATTCACCTGAACTGGCCTGTCTGACCAGATCAAATAACAATTCCCTCTCCACGACCTTTATGCGCTCGTGGACACTTTCTTCAGTATCACCCGGGTTAATTGCTACCCGACGCTGAGCCAGGATCGGTCCGGTGTCGACCCCGTTGTCGACAACAATGACCGACGCACCCGTCTCGCTCACGCCCGCAGCCATCGCATCGGCCACCGCGTGAGCTCCAGGAAACTCCGGCAGATAGGCAGGGTGCGTGTTCCATAGCGCCGGCGAATAGTGCTCGACGACATTTGAGGGAACAAGCCTCATAAACCCGCTCAAGATGACAAGGTCTGGTTCAAACCGATCGATTTCGGCGATTAGGCGCTCACCCCATGCATCTCTGTCATCGCCAGAATTAAGCGGAACGTGGAAGGTGGGGAGGCCATAGTGGGCGGCGTGAGTGAAGCCAGGCGCGTCCTTATCCGAGCCGACTGCGACCACGCTCGCGTCCACAGCGCCCACAGAGGCGTGGAGGCTGTCAAGAAGTGAACGTGCGTTGGACCCGGTACCAGAGATCAGGAGAACAATTCGGGTCGTCACCGTCCAAGCCTACCGAGAGCTCGTGGCCGAATAAGCCTGGTCCTGAAGCCTTACCCAACGCCACACATCAAAGGCGAGGGCGCCAAGAATAGAGCCGGCCAACACTTCAATTGCCCACCACGTTGCGAAGTCTGAGCCAATGATTCCCACGTCGACGAATCGACCAGGACCAAAAGCGCCACTACTCAGTGCCGCGGGGACACTCAAGACCACCACAGCAATCACTGTCGAAACCACCGCGGTGGACACCACGGTGACAATCGAGTTCAGTGCGCCCCGCGACTGCATTGAAGGCTGAGCGCGCTTAGCAAGCATGGTTGCGACCACAGCGACGAGCACTGGGAGAGCGACAAGGCTAAAGCCAATCGAATCCACATTTGTGGGCAGTGAGCCCAAGATGGGCAAGGCGGGGACGGCTTGGATGTCGGTACCAAGCGGGGAGAAATGGGCCGCGGCGCCCAGTGAGAACCCTGGTCCAACCAGCCACGATGCAATCCACATCACAAAGTTTGGAATGAGAGCGAGTTGGCCAATAAATAAGACAATCAGCCCCATCACGCTTGGCCCGAGGGATTCAAACAGCCCCACCACGGTTGCGTAAGAGGTAATGAGTAAGAGAGCAAAGAAGACGCTAGCGAGCGCAATCAGACCAAACGCGGCTGCGATTCCCGCGCGGGCGCCGGTGGCCAAAACATTCCAGGCACCTTCGGAGACCACAGATTGCATCCACTGTCGCCCCTGTGACCACTTCGTCGTCCACGACGCGACAATGAGCCCCGCAGCAAGAAACAGTGATGGCTGAATGGTGGCCTGAATCAGATCAGTCGACGCCATCGAATGTGCTGCGCTGACGTGGATTCCATAGCTCAAGCCCGCAAGCGTGACCACTCCGACGAGCCACACAATAAGCGGGTAGTCAAGGATTAAGTCTCGACGACCCATTCGGAATCCCCACCAGAGTGTGAGTAGCCCAGCACCCAGGGGCGCTGCGGAGAGCACAAAGTTCGACTGGCCGCCGGCCAACCCGAGAGCAGCAGCAGTCTCGTAATCAAGAGACACGGAGATGGGGACTGCGTGTCCCAGCAGCCAGAAATCGGCAGACGCGCGCCAGTAGGTCAATAAATCGGTCGAAAACTGGTCATCGAGTGCCCAGACCAAACTCAGAGGCGCAAAGAAAATGCCCACGCCAATACCCACAACGACAAGCGTTTCTAGCGCGGTAATTAAAGCCGCAAGTCGGGCGTTCATGGCCTTTTGAGCCTAGCCGTCAGCACTGTCACCGAGCGGCTGTGACGCGGACTAAAGAGCTTCGACAATCTCGCGCATCAAGCGAGCAGTCTCACTAGGAGTCTTCCCCACCTTCACGCCAGCCGCTTCGAGGGCATCCTTCTTCGCCTGAGCAGTGCCGGCCGAACCAGACACGATTGCGCCGGCGTGACCCATGGTCTTACCCTCTGGGGCAGTGAATCCTGCGACATAGCCCACCACTGGCTTGGTGACGTGTGCCCTGATGTAGTCCGCAGCGCGCTCTTCAGCGTCACCACCGATTTCACCAATCATCACGATTGCCTTGGTGTTGGGGTCCGCTTCGAACGCCTCGAGAGCATCGATGTGGGTGGTTCCCACAATGGGGTCACCACCAATACCAATGGCGGTCGAGAATCCGATATCGCGAAGCTCAAACATCATCTGGTAGGTCAGGGTTCCTGACTTCGAGACCAATCCAATAGGTCCGCTTCCGGTGATGGTCGCGGGGGTAATTCCAGCCAGCGCTTCACCGGGGGTGATGATTCCTGGGCAGTTGGGACCAATCAATCGGCTGGTGCCCTTTTCCTGCGAGTAGGCGAAGAACTCGGCAGTGTCCTTCACGGGGATACCTTCGGTGATCACCACAACAAGTGGCATTTCCGCGTCGATTGCTTCCATCACTGCGGACTTTGCAAAAGCAGGTGGCACGAACACAACCGACACATCAGCGCCAGTTTCGGCCATTGCTTCAGCAACAGTTCCAAACACGGGAAGAGTGACATCGCCGTGGGTGACGGTTTCGCCTGCCTTGCGGGCGTTTACTCCACCGACCACCTGAGTACCAGAGGCGAGCATGAGTGCAGTGTGCTTTGACCCTTCACCACCAGTGATTCCCTGGACGATGACTTTCGAGTTCTTGTCGAGAAAAATTGCCATTGGTCAATCCCCTACTTCGCAGCGAGCTCAGCAGCGCGGCTCGCCCCTTCGTCCATGGTTTCTGCAAGCTGAACCAACGGGTGGTTCGCTTCGGTAAGAATGCGGCGACCCTCGTCGACGCTGTTACCATCCAGTCGCACCACGAGGGGCTTGCTGGCCTGGTCGCCCAAGATTTCAAGGGCTTTCACGATTCCGTTTGCGACCTTGTCACATGCGGTGATTCCACCAAACACGTTGACAAATACCGACTTGACCTGGGGGTCACCCAAAATCACATCCAGTCCGGCGGCCATCACCTCAGCAGAGGCTCCACCACCAATGTCGAGGAAGTTGGCTGGCTTCACGCCGCCAAACTGCTCACCGGCATATGCGACAACGTCGAGTGTTGACATCACCAGGCCTGCACCGTTTCCAATAACTCCCACTTCGCCATCGAGCTTCACGTAGTTGAGGTCGTGAGCCTTGGCTTTTTCTTCCAGTGGGTCGGCCGATGCCTTGTCTGCGAGGTCAGCGTGGTGTTCTTGGCGGAACTCGGCGTTCTCGTCCAAGCTCACCTTGCCGTCAAGGGCGATGATGTCGCCTGACTCGGTCAGAACCAGGGGGTTCACCTCGACCAGGGTGGCGTCCTCCTTCACGTAAACGTCGTAAAGGGTGACGAACACCGGAGCAACCTTGTCCACGAGCTCTGCAGGGAAATTCGCAGCGACGGCGATCTCCTTGGCCTTTGCCAAGTCGATTCCTGTCAGGGGCGAGACCTCAATACGGGCCAGAGCGTCGGGGCGCTCTTCGGCCAGCTGCTCAATTTCCATTCCGCCCTCGTAGCTGCACAGAGCCAGGTAGGAGCGATTAGCGCGATCAAGCAGAACCGAGAAGTAAAACTCTTCAGCGATTGCTGCGCCCGCGGCCACCATCACGCGGCGGACGACGTGGCCTTTGATGTCGAGGCCCAGAATGGACTCGGCAGCAGCCTTCGCGTCTTCGGGGGTCTTTGCGACCTTGACGCCACCGGCTTTACCGCGGCCTCCGGTCTTGACCTGGGCTTTGACGACCGTCACGCCACCCATTTCGGATGCTGCGGCGAAGACTTCGTCAGGCGTGTCGGCAATTTTGCCGGGGAGCACGGGTACTCCGTGCTTTTCGAACATGTCTCGAGCTTGATACTCAAATAGATCCACGGGGGATAAACCTCTCACACGACGTGTAATGGAGCCTCGGCAGCTTGACCACCGGGCCCAACAGACACCCCAAGCCTAGTCTCTTCACGTGAAGGTTTTTGCCGAGACCTCGCTAATCGACTCGAGAAATCGGTGCAATTTTGACAAGCAAACGCTTTTTACCGACCGTGTCGAACTGAACCTCGGCTACTCGCTTAGGTCCTTCACCGGTGAGTGCAGTAACCGACCCGCCGCCGAAGTCATCGTGGTTGATTCGATCACCGACCGCGAGCTCCAGTGATGAGTTGTCTCTGGGCACCGAATCAATGCGGTTGGCCCACGCGGTGTTCTTTTTCCGTGGAGCTTGGGGCAGAGACGGAAGGCTTCGCTCAAGACTCGGGCGAGGACGATTAAGCGCTGCTTGCCCCATTCCGGATTCCCTCCAGTGGATGAGATCCTGAGGGATTTCTTGGAGGAAGCGGCTCGGTGCACACACGAGAGGTTCACCGGTGTAGGTCATTCGGCTCATCGCAAGTGAGAGGTAGAGCTTTTCTTTCGCTCGTGTCATTCCCACATAAAACAGCCGGCGCTCTTCGGCGAGTCCGCCTGGTTCGGCCGCACTCATCCGGTGAGGAAGAAGCTCTTCTTCTACTCCGGTGACAAACACCACATCAAATTCCAGACCCTTCGCGGTGTGGAGAGTCATCAGCGAGACCGTTCCTTGAGAATCATCAAGCTCATCGGCTGCGGCCACCAGTGAGACTTCGGTCAAGAACTCAATCAAGCCCGCCTCTTGGTTGCCCCTGGAGAACTCGGTGGCTACGGCCAACAATTCGTCCACGTTTTCGGCCCGGGCTTCTTCTTGGGGATTGCCAGAGGCCATGAGGAGTTCTTTATATCCAGTGCGATCAATTACAGCCTTCAGGGTGTCTGCTGCACTGGCACGATCAAGGGTGCTTCGAAGCTCCACCAGGAGCGCGTTTAGCTCAGCGATTGCCTTCGTGACTTTTGGACCAAGACCCAGCTGGTCGACTTCGGCAAGTGCTTGGGAGAGCGTGATGCCATTAGCTTCTGCGTGAGACACAAGAGTTGATTCGGTTGCGGGACCAATTCCGCGCTTAGGCGTGTTCAAAATGCGTCGCATTGCCAAGGTGTCCGCGGGATTAGCGATGGCCTGGAGGTAGGCGAGCATGTCTTTTACTTCCAGGCGCTCGTAGAACTTAGTGCCACCGATCACCCGGTAGGGGATGGCTTGGCGGATGAAAATTTCTTCCAAGGCACGCGTTTGAGCATTCGTTCGATAGAACACCGCCATGTCGTTGTAGCGGTGGCCTTCATCGAATTGCTTGATGATTTCGTCCGCCACGAATTGTGCTTCGTCGTGCTGGCTATAGCCGGTGAATCCCACAATGGGATCTCCCGCGCCCCTCTCGCTAAAGAGGTTCTTGGCTTTGCGGTCAAAGTTGTGGGAGATCACCGCGTTTGCGGCGTCGAGAATGTTTTGCTTCGAGCGGTAGTTCTGCT
>CAYXEM010000032.1:0-8171 GCA_964464045.1 uncultured Microbacteriaceae bacterium
GGTTTTCTTAGCCATCTTGGCGTAGCTGGTCGTAGACGGCTTTGGCCGAAAGTATTCCACGCTCCACCCCAAAGCAGTTGTCGGGGTTTGCTCCAAAACCGTCTCCCGCCATCCAGACACCAGGCTGCTCAGGGTGTCGCCAGAATGGCTCCGGCCGGGGATTGTTTGTCATGGCGTATCGCCAGCGCATGACCTGGGTGTCAACTACCCGAGCCTTGCCCACCAAGAGTCCAAGCTCGAGCAGAAGACGCCCGTGGGAAATTGTTGAATCGTCATCCCACGTCGCCTCGCTCCAGGCTTCACGAGCCGTTGCCTCGATGCCGAGAAGGCCCTCGTGGTGGGGGCGAAGCGCAATCGATTCAATGATGTCTGTTGACCAGTGCGAGTCCGGCGCAATCCCATCGCCTTCCATCGTTGCCAGAAGCACCTGTCGCCTCCGATAAG
Organism: uncultured Microbacteriaceae bacterium; assembly: GCA_964464045.1. Lineage (GTDB taxonomy): Bacteria > Actinomycetota > Actinomycetes > Actinomycetales > Microbacteriaceae > Pontimonas. Next base: position 445 of record CAYXEM010000032.1, read on the forward strand.
ACACCTCATCCAACGCATAGTCAAGAGCGAAGTCGCTGTAGGCGATGATTGCCTGGGATTGAGGAACAGGTGCTGTCAAGACCACGCTCTTGCCCCAAATAGCTTCGCCAAAGCCGTGGCGTACCACCCCAATGTCGCCTTCTTTGCCTGCTACGAGGTGGGTGATGTGGCTTCGCTGGACTCGGAGCCCATAAGCCCAATGCTCTGCAATATCCCGACCAGAGTTCGCAAACTCCCAAAACTGACTTCCCGGCTTTTCCTGGCTGGGCGACCACCTCACGCCGTGCCAACGAGTAAGAAGTTCTTGAACCTCTGGGTCCACACTCCACATCTTTTTCGGCCCTGGATCGAGGTGAAGCCCGCCCACGTTCTTTGTGGAGAGCCGGCCACCAGGGCGGTGTGACTTATCAAGGAGCAAGACGCTCGCTCCGTCGTCATGGAGCATTCGCGCAAGGCTCAAGCCAGTCACACCAGCACCCACCACGATGACGTCCCAGGGTTTCATCTTCTAAGCCTAAGCCGGCACACTGGAGATATGTGCGGACGCTTTGCCCTCGACATCGAACTCGATGAGCTCATCAGCGAATTTGTTGCGCGGGAAAACCGTATCCCCGACTGGGCTCCACATTGGAATATCGCCCCCACCTCCACCATCCCCATCGTGATCGATCGGGCCGACTCTGATGCGGCCGTGAGGACCATTGGCCCAGCGAGGTGGTCTCTTACTCCGTCGTGGTCAGACACACTCGAGCTGAAATATCCCACGTTTAATGCCCGGTCTGAAAGTGCAGCAGAAAAGCCAACTTTTAGAAACGCTGTGACACATCAGCGTTGTCTCATCCCCGCCACAGCCTATTTCGAATGGCACACCGCCGGCGGCGTAAAGACACCCCATGCCATTCAGCCAACTGCCGAGCCTTTCTTTGCCTTCGCCGGCCTTTATTCCGTGTGGACAGGTGGAGACGCTCCCGTGGTCACCGCGACCATGTTGACCGCAGAAGCGACTGCCGAATTGTCATGGCTTCACCCCAGGCGCCCGATGGCCTTGCCTCGCGAGCTCTGGGCGACCTGGCTCAACCCTCAGACCATTGGCAGTCAGGTCCTCATTGACGACGCAGTAGAGGCGTCTGCTGCGCATATGGCCCACATGGAGTGCTACCCCGTGGCTCCGCTTCGAGGCGACGGCCCGGAGCTACTTGCCCCCGCTCGTTAAATCGTGGACGCGTCAATGACGAAGCGGTAGCGCACGTCACTGGCAATCACGCGCTCATACGCGGTGTTGATGTACTCGGCGGTGATCACTTCTACATCAGAGTGGATGCCGTGTTCACCGGCGAAGTTCAACATGTCTTGGAGCTCTGACACCGAACCAATCATCGAGCCCACAATCGAGCGACCCTGGTTCAAAATTGTTGGCGCGCTAAAGCAATAGGGCTGCCCGCTGAGACCAATTTGAACGAGCGTTCCGTTGTAGCCCAGAAGTTCGAGATAACGATCAACGTCGATGGGGACCGACACCGCATTCAAAATCAGATCAAAGTGGAAACGGTGAGCATCCATCTGAGCGTCATCGCTTGAGACCAGGAAGTGGTGGGCGCCCAGTTTCTTGGCGTCTGCTTCCTTTTCGGGAGAGTGCGAAATTACGGTCACCTCAGCACCCATGGCTACCGCGAACTTCACACCCATGTGGCCAAGACCACCGAGGCCTACCACGGCGACCTTTTTGCCGGGACCAGCCGCAAAGCGCTTCAGGGGGGAATACAGGGTGATTCCCGCACACAGCAATGGCGCTGCACCAGCGGGGTCAAGGGCGTCTGGCACGTGAACCACGTATCCCTGGTCGACCACAATGTGGGTCGAGTATCCACCCTGGGTCCACCCTTCGTGGTGACGCTCTGGGTTTGCGTAAGTTCCCGTCATCCCCTTGAGGCAGGCGTGAGAGTGCCCTGCGAGGCAGTTGTCGCATTCGCGGCACGAATCTACGTAGACACCCACTCCGGCGTAGTCACCGACGGCAAAGTTCGTCACATCCGAGCCCACTGCAACGACTCGGCCGACAATTTCGTGGCCTGGCACAATCGGGAAATGCTGGTCACCCCAGTCACCGTTAACCGTGTGAATGTCTGAGTGGCAGACCCCCGCATGGGTGATTTCTACCTGCACATCTCCGGGACCCACCTCGCGACGGTCAAATTCGAACGGGACTAGGTCGTTTCCCGATTCAAGAGCTGCATAGCCGCGTGCAATCGACATAGAGAGGGTCCTTCCTAAAAACGGTGTAGACACCAGGCTAACCTGACCGGATGAGCGTTTTGCCCATCCACATCACAGGTTCGCCGGTTCTTCATCGAGTAGCCAGTCGAATCGACGTCGTCACCGATGACATCCGCCAACTTGTCGCTGACATGACCGAAACTATGCACGAAGCCCCCGGTGTGGGTTTGGCGGCACCACAGGTTGGAGTGGGTGTTCAACTGTTTGTCTGGCACTACGACGACGGCGAAGTCGTCTCCGAAGGCCACGTTCTTAACCCTTCTGTTCGCCTCGCCGGGCGGCGTCACCACCGCTGGTTTGGAACCCCCGACGAAGAAGGGTGCTTATCGATTCCTGGTCAGCGCGCACCGCTGGCGAGAGCAGAACGGGCGAGACTCTCCGGCGTTGACCTTGAGGGCAACACCGTAATCGTCCCTGCCGAAGGCTGGCTCGCGCGGATCTTCCAACACGAATATGACCATTTGCAGGGACTGCTTTATCGCGACCGCGTATCGCGTCGAGAGCGCCGGCTTATTGATGCGGCTGTGGCCGAGAGCGGGTGGGGAGTTCCCGGTGAATCGTGGATTCCCGGACCTGGCCACCGCGAGGTTGACTTTGTCGACGACGAATTAGGGCATCCAGCCGAGGAAACGTAGGAGTGCAGCGACGGCAGCGGCCACAACGATCACCACAATGAAGGGCGCCCGAAGCCACAGCAGCAGGCCCGCCACCGCGACTGCAGGAATTCGCGCGTCAATACCAATGCCACTGCCCTCCCCGAGGGTCTGAGAGGCCACGAGAGACGCCAAAAGCGCCACCGTAACCAAACCGGCAGCCCGGGAGATTGCAGGTCCTTCGAGAAGCTTTTGAGGCAGCAAATACCCGAGCACCTTGATGACAAAGACGCTGAGTGACGCAGCGAGCACAAATAACCAGAGTTCATCCATCTACGAGACCTCCTCGCGAGGAGGGCGCTCAGGGGCAACCCGGTGTCGATACAGGGCCACCACGATGGTCACGGCAGCAGCAATCACAAGCGGAACACCAGCCGGTAGGACGGGAACGAGCACTACCGTCAGGACGCCCGATCCCAGTCCCACAGCGATGGGCTCACCGCGGTTGAGCCTGGGCCACAGCAACCCCAAAAAGGCAGCAGCGGCCGCCGCATCGAGACCCCAGGTGCGCACATCACCCAAGACATCTCCAAGGAATGCGCCGACAAGGGTCATCGCGTTCCAGCCGCTGTAGAGCAGAATCGCTGTCCACCAGAAACCGGTCTTGTTTCCGACGAGCGACGATTGGCCGCTTCCCACAGCGGTGGATTCATCAACGGTCAGCTGCGCAGCGGTGAGACGCTTGAGCCAGCCCGGACCCACGATGGGAGACATTCGAAGCGAATACAGCCCGTTTCGCGCACCCAATAGGCCAGCAGAGGCGACAGCAGCCCACCCGGCTGCCATCCCGCCACTGGCTATGACCCCAACAAAAGCAAATTGTGAGGCTCCAGAAAACATGAACAGGCTCAAGACCATGGTCTGCCAGACACTGAAGCCAGAAATCACCGCCAAGGCTCCAAAGGACAGGCCATACAGCGACACCGCAGACGCCACAGATATCGCCTGAGAGCGGGCTTGACGAATGTGTTCGAGGTCGTGGGGGGTCATAGAGACCTAGCTTGAGGCATCCTCAGATTGGCCAAAGCCGTGAACTCCGTTATGGAACCTGAGAGTCGGAAACGAGGCCGAGACCGAGAATCCCACACCAGGAACCCGATGAGCCGAGAACACCCCGCCAAATGCTTCGGCTCGAGTCTTCATATCCTTCATGCCACGCCCCGAGAGAATCTCGGTCAATGCTTTTTGATCATCAGCGATGGTGTAGCCACCGGCTTCACCCATTTGCTCGCGCAGAGAGTTCTTCACCCGCGCACCATCATCTTCGACGCGAAGCTGCAATCCGTTATTTGACCACGCCATGGACACCTTGACCGTGGCTCCTGGACCACCGTGTTGGCGGGCATTGTTGAGGGCTTCCTGCACGATGCGGAATATCGCGATCTCCGCGCTGGAGCCCACTGAGAAGGGTTCACCGCTTTCTTCAAATCGAATCACAAGGCCCGATTCATCCATCGTCTGGAACAAACTCTCCAACGACGTCACACTGGGACCATCTGGAGCGTGTTCTACGCCCTCGCGACTGACATTGACCACGCGTCGCAAGTCGTTGAGGACCGCACGCGCAGTGTCGGCAATTTGTCCCGCCGCGCGTGATGCCACTTCGGGGTGAGTTTCAGCCGAAAACTTCGCACCTTCGGCCTGAGAAATTACCTGTGCCATGGACACGGTTGCTGCATCGTGAAGGTCTCCGATGAGCCTCATCCGATCGCGCATTTCGGCAAGGCGGAGCTCAGCATCGATGCGCTGGTTTTCAGCCTTTAGTTTCGCGTCAGCTCGGGTCTTCACGATGGTGCGGTTTTTCCACCACAGCCACGCGAAAACAGCGGCGACGGCCGCAAAACCAACAGCAATGCCGATGGAGATTCCATCGATTACTGCCGAGTTAGCACCCGTCACCATAGATACCGATATCCGTTCACTTGAGACACGCTATGGCCCACACCGTGACCTGACACTATTGGCTCCCCGACTTGGACTCGAACCAAGAACCTATCGGTTAACAGCCGATTGCTCTGCCAATTGAGCTATCGAGGAATGACGTGCTCGAGGGGCAATGTTAGCAGAGGCTGAAGCCTCTTCGTGATTAGTAGCCAAGCGACGGCGAGACAACACCTCGAAAGCTACCTCCGCTGACAAAGGCCGCCACATTGTGACTAATTCGACTCGCCAAGAGCGGCGCTGTCATCTCCGGCGTATCGGCTGAGTGTGAGGTGATGACACACTGTGGGCGCGAAAACAGAGGGTGTCCATCGGGAAGTGGTTCGGGGTCGGTCACATCTAATCCCGCAGAAGCAATCTCACCAGCATCAAGGGCTCTCACGAGCGCGTCTGTATCCACCAAGGCCCCTCTGGCAATGTTCACCAACACCGCATGTTCGGGCAGCACCCCAAATTCTTCGGCCCCGATGATTCGGGCAGTATCGCTGGTCGACGCAGCCGCGAGGACAACAACGTCTGCTGTGGGCAACAACGTGTGCAGACCCTCTGGGCCAACGGTCTGGTTCGCACCAGAAACTGCCCGGCTGGCATCTCGGCGTACCACGCTGATATTCACCCGGAACGGCCCCAGAAGGTCAATCAAGGCGTGCGAAATACCTCCCGCCCCCACGATGACAACGTGTCGGCCAAACAGCGACAAGCCCGTACGGGCTTCCTGCCACTTCCCGGCCCGCGCTTTTTGCGGGAGGTGCCGTAAACACGCCTGCATAAGCGTCAGTGCGTGCTCGGCGACAGGTTCGGAATAGGCGCCCTTGGCGCTGGTGACTACGGGGCGCTCGGACTCATCGCGGGTGGCCAGCTTGGACAGAAGATCGGCAAACGCATCAACACCGGCCCAGGGAAGTTGAACCCATTCAATCTGCGGGTGGGTCTGCAAAATTGCGGTGAGCTCGTCGGCGCGCTTTTCTGAGAGCCAAATGAGCCCCCTTGTCCGCTCGCCCAACGGCTGAACGTCTCCCCCGCCCGCGATCACGGCATCGACAAACAGTTGCGACTGCATGGGCTCAACAGCAATAGGACCCGACACGACACCTCGATGGCCGCCCAGAGTGGAGCCATAGACGTCTTCGCGGTGCTGCAACACCTAGCTCACTTCTTCCTTCAGCGCGCGCCTGGTGGCTTCAATATCGACAAGTTGCTGCTGCAGGCTTCGATACTCATCCGAGCCTGCTTCTGCGCGTTGGAGAGAGCCCAGAAGCTGCGCTTTCCGACGCAGCAAATCTTTATCCAACAGTGTCGCGGTGACACCCACGGCAAATCTGCCTGCTTGCTCTGCCTTTTCCGGTAGCGGGTGGACCGAGAGCTGTTGGACAAATACGTGCAAGCTCTCTGGAACCTCGGCTTGGACTTTCGAGACCCACCCTGGTTTTCCAAAGTCGTCAAACACCGACACGATCGCATCGCGCACCAAGGCCAATGCACCATGGGTAATTTCCGCTTGGAGCACCTTTACCGCTCGTTCTTCACCCACCATGTCCGGTTGCTGTAACAACACCATCAAAGCGTCACGCTCGATCACGGTCACCGGGTCGCTCGAGAGAGAGCTCAACTGATACTTCGGCGCCTCGGCCTCAACTGGCGCTTCGGTGGTGAGCTTGGGAGCCTCAGCGGTCTTTTGAGGACCCCTTTGGTACTCACGTTGAACCTCTCCAGGGTCCATGCCGAGCCAGCCGGCTAGTTCGCGGACATAACCTTGGCGGACGATGCTGTCTTTGATCGTGTGCACTACGCCAAGGGCTGCGCGGAGAGCATGGGCGCGACCCTCAACCGTCTGCAGGTTCGCACCATCAAGCGTTCGCTTGATCATGAATTCATACATTGGCCGGCGAAGTTCAATCACTTGGCGAAGTGCCTCATCACCGCGGTGGAGCCTCACATCACAGGGATCCAAGCCTTCCGGCGGAACAGCAACAAAGGTCTGAGCGGCAAATTTTGACTGCTCGGCAAAGGCTTTGGTCGCCGCCTTTTGCCCGGCCTCGTCGGGATCGAACGTGAAAATTACCTCGCCGCGGCCTTGATCAGGACTCGTCTCAGAATCTCCCAAGACACGGCGAATCACCGGAATATGGTCCGAGCCAAAGGCCGTTCCACACGTCGCCACCGCCGTATCGATTCCCGCCACATGACAGGCCATCACGTCGGTATAGCCCTCCACAATCACGACTTGACGTTTTTTCGCAATCGCACGCTTTGCCAGATCGAGCCCGTAGAGCACCCGTGACTTGTGATACACCGGTGTTTCAGGGGTGTTGAGGTACTTGGGGCCCTTGTCGTCGTCGCTTAAACGCCTGGCGCCAAAGCCCACCGTTTGGCCAGTCACGTCACGAATGGGCCACATCACCCGATTCCTAAAACGGTCGTAGACACCACGGTCGCCTTGGCCCACCACGCCTGCTTCGATCATCTCGGGGATGGTGAATCCCTTGGCGCTCAAATGCTTTGAGAGCGCGTCGTAGGAATCGGGCGAATAGCCCACGCCAAACTGTTCCGCTGCGACTTGGTCGAAACCCTTCTCAGCCAGAAAAGACCGAGCATGGGCGGCTTCTGGCTGGTGGATACGCTCACGAAAGAACGCTTCTGCCTCCTTGTTCACCTGAAGCAGCCTGGTGCGCTGGTGGCCGTCTTTCGCGGCTTCACCGTCTTCGTAGTGGAGCTGATAGCCCAGACGCTCTGCCAGACGTTCCACCGTCTCGGTGAAGCTCAGCGCATCCATTTTCTGCATGAAGGTGAACACGTCTCCGCCTTCACCACAACCAAAGCAGTGATAGAAGCCCGCTTGAGGACGTACATGAAAGCTCG
>CAYXEM010000033.1:0-8028 GCA_964464045.1 uncultured Microbacteriaceae bacterium
ACGCTAAGGATGCTGAAGCGTCAACAAGAAGACGTCACGTCCGCGAGGGGGCAGCTTGGCCGCTCTCTCGACGAAATCGAGCGACGCCTCATGCCAGGAAATGTTGGCAAGGTCGCTTCGTGGTGGATTCGCCGACAGTCCAAAAAGCACCCGATTCCATTTGCCATCGGCGGTGTCGCCCTAGGCGGGCTCATCATCGGCTTGCTCAGCTGGGCTGCTGTGTCGGACGACGACTAGCCAAAGAGCAAGGCGGCTTCGTCGTAACGCTCATTCGGAACGGTCTTGAGCGAGCCAATTGCCTCATCCAGTGACACGATTTGAATGTCTGTTCCCTTGAGCGACACCATTTGACCCCACAACTTGTCATTGGCAGCGTGGAGTGCTGCCATGCCAAAGCGGGTCGCAAGCACGCGGTCGAAAGCGCTTGGTGTTCCACCGCGTTGGATGTGACCGAGGGTGGTAGCGCGAGTTTCAATACCGGTTGCTTCTTCGATGAGTGGAGCCAGCACCATTCCAATTCCACCCAGTCGTGGGCGACCGGCAGCATCAAGACCGAGGGTGGAGTGCTCTTCCTCCATCGAGGCGAGCTGGAAACCCTCAGCCACAACCACCAGCGGAGCGCGGCCTCGATCACGGGTGCTTTTGACGTAGTGGGTGATTTCCTCGAGCGAGGTTTTTCTCTCGGGAATCAAAATCAGGTGCGCGCCCGCTGCGAGACCAGAGTGCAATGCAATCCATCCCACGTGTCGACCCATCACCTCAGCGACCATGCAACGAGAGTGGGCGTCGCCGGTGGTGCGAAGGCGGTCCATCGCGTCTGTTGCGATGGAGACGGCAGTATCGAAACCGAAGGTGAAGTCAGTTCCGTTGAGGTCATTGTCGATGGTCTTAGGAACGCCCACGATGGGAATGCCCATATCGGAGAGAGCCTTTGCCCCTGCGAGCGTTCCTTCTCCACCGATCACGATGAGAGCGTCAACCCCGCGTTTTTCCATGGTCTTCTTGATGTGCTCGGGGCCATCACCTTTGAGAGGGTGGGTGCGGCTTGTGCCAAGGATGGTTCCACCGAGCTTGCTGATGCCTTTTACTTCGTGGCGGCTGAGTGGAATGGTGTCGTCTTCGATAACACCGCGCCAACCGTCCCTGAAGCCTACAAAGTCAAAGCCACCCACACGCTCCGCGGTGAGGACGATTGCACGGATGACAGCATTGAGACCGGGGGCATCGCCACCGCTGGTGAGAACTCCAATACGCATGTTTCTATTCTGGGGCCTTCGAGGACCACCCCGATACCGTCCACAGGCCTAGGTATTCCTTAGCGATCTCTTAGCTGCCTCCAAAGTGGCTTGGTTAGCCTCGAAGAACCCCCGAAGAGAGGATTGCCCACCATGGCAAAAGCGAAAGAAGACAAAGACCTCACCGAGACCGTTGTGGTCTCGGCTGAGCGCGAAGACTTGAAGGAATACCCCGGCCGCACCCTTGGAGTTGTAGCCGTCGTACTGGCCTTCTTCACCCAAATTCCCGCCCTCATCATGGGCATCATCGCTTGGGTCTGGTCACACAAGGCCGGCCACAACAACGTTCCTGCAAAGGTCGCGGTTGCCGTGAGCGGTGCGCTGCTGGTGATTGTTGCACTTGCGATTGTTGGCTGGATTGCTCTGATGGCAAGCCTCGGCGGAGAGTTTGGCAATGGTTTCGGCTATGACTTGCGCCACGGCTACGAGATGCGGGGCATCTAGTCCGAGAGCGTGACGCTTGGGGGCGGGGTGAGCGAGTTTCACCTCGCCCCTTTTCACCCCTTACCCTCTAGGTATGTCGGTTGAGCGCGAAGCTTCTTCACCTGCAGCGGGAAAAGCGACAGGTGTGCGCGGGGCGAAAGGCCTCGCGGACGAATCGGTCGAGCTCGTTCGGGCGTGGCTTGATCGAGCTGCCACTCTTCACCGCCGTCCAGACCCGGCTTCTCAGCGCCTCGCAGACCTACTCAAAGATCCCGACGGTCCTGCGTTTGCCTTGGGTTTTGTGGACCGTGTTCTTCGTCCCGAAGACCTCCGTGTCGCCGCAGCCAACCTTCGAGAACTTGGCCTCACGCCGCCCGCGTTTTTGACCGGAGTCTTGCGCTGGCTTGTGCAGTTGGGTGCGGTATTTGCTCCTCTTCTTCCCTACATCGTGGTACCCATTGCTCGTACTGCTCTTAAGGGTCTGATTAGCCACTTGATCATTGACGCCAATGACAAGACACTCCACTCCGCACTCAAACACCTCACCAAACGCGGAGACCAGCTCAACATCAACCTCCTGGGTGAAGCAGTCCTCGGTCAGGCCGAAGCAAGCCGCCGACTCGAGGGGGTTTCGCGGCTGATTGATCGAGACGACGTGAGTTACGTCTCGGTCAAGGTGTCGTCGGTTGTGGCACAGCTTCAGATGTGGAACTACGACTACACCGTCGAGCGCGTGGTGTCGTCGCTGGTGCCCCTCTATGAGAAAGCTGCTGCGACAACTCCTCCCACCTTCATCAATTTGGACATGGAGGAATACCGCGACCTCGAAATGACTCTCGATGTGTTCCAGCGAGTGATGTCGACTCCGAGTCTCAAGAACTACTACGCAGGAATTGTTCTCCAGGCGTACCTGCCAGAAGCTCTTGGCGCGATGCAGCGGCTGAATGAGTTCGCGAAAAAGCGTGTCAAAGCTGGCGGTGCCCAGCTCAAGGTTCGCGTGGTCAAGGGCGCGAACCTTCAGATGGAAGAAGTAGACGCGTCACTCCACGACTGGCCACTGGCAGTGTTACCCAGCAAGCAAGACTCCGACACCAACTACAAGCGGGTCTTGGAATGGTCACTGACCCCAGAGCGCACGAAGGCCATTCGAATCGGTGTGGCAGGCCACAACCTCTTCGACCTGGCCTTCGCCCACCTCCTTGCCAGGAAGCGAGGAGTGTCCAAAGAAGTTGACTTCGAAATGTTGGTCGGCATGGCCCCCGATCAAGCCGACGCCGTTCGAGAAACAGTCGGTCCCCTGATCCTTTACACACCCGTCGTGCATGCCCACGAGTTTGATGCGGCGGTGGGATACCTCGTGCGACGCCTTGACGAAAATGCCAGTCCCGAAAACTTCATGTCGGCCGTGTTTGACCTTCACGACTCAGATGAAATGTTTGCCCGAGAAGAAAAGCGATTCCGAGACTCACTAGAAGCACTCACCGCAAAAGCTCCGGCGGGTCACAGGACTCAAAACCGTGACAACGAGGTTGCAGCGAGCGAGACCAACTCTTTCCACAACGAGCCCGACTCAGACTTGTCCCTTCCGGCCAACCAGGAGTGGGCACGAAAGATCGTCAAAAACGCGACGGGGGCTAGGGGTAAGAACCTCGGCGTGAAGACCCTCCGCGAAGGGTCGATTCCTGATGAGATTGGCCCGATTGAGGGTCGCATCAAGCTTGAGAACGTCATCGACCAGTTGCGAGAGGGCTCGCGTGACTGGCAGAGCCTCGGCGCTGAAGGCCGCGGCCGCATCCTTCGACACGTTGCCGATGAGCTTGGAGCAAGGCGCCTGGAGTTGCTCTCGGTGATGATGCAAGAAGCCGGAAAGACCCTTCCAGAAGGTGACCCGGAAGTGAGCGAAGCCATCGACTTTGCCCGTTACTACGCAGAGCGAGCCGGAGAACTGGAACACGTCGACGGTGCTCACTTTGAGCCCGTGAAGTTGACGGTGGTGACACCACCCTGGAATTTCCCTGTCGCAATCCCGACTGGTTCTGTCACTTCTGCGCTCGCTGCCGGAAGCTCTGTCATCATCAAGCCAGCTCCGCAGGTGCGCCGTTGTGCGGCGGTGATGGTTGAAGCTTTATGGGCAGCCGGTGTTCCCAAGTCCGTGCTTCGCCTGGTCGATGTGAGCGAAGGCGAACTCGGAAGGCACTTGGTTTCTCACCCCCAGGTCGACCGCGTGATCTTGACTGGTGGTTTTGACACTGCGTCACTGTTTAGGTCATGGCGAGCTGACTTGCCCGTGCTCGCTGAAACGAGCGGCAAGAACGCACTAGTAATCACCCCAAGCGCCGACATCGACTTGGCGGTCGCCGATTTGGCAAAAAGCGCCTTTGGCCACGCGGGGCAAAAGTGTTCCGCTGCGTCGCTTGCGATTGTCGTGGGTTCCGTCGCCAGTTCAGAGCGTTTCACGAGGCAGTTACTCGATGCGGTGACCACAATGCACGTGGGATACCCGGAGGACCCCCGCACGGTGATGGGTCCCATCATCGAAGCCCCAAGTCCCAAACTTCGATCGGGCCTGACCGAATTGGGCGAGGGTGAATCGTGGCTGTTAGAGCCCACGGAACTCGATGACTCTGGTCGAGTCTGGTCGCCTGGAATTCGCGTTGGCGTGAAACCAGGAAGCACGTTCCACCAGACCGAATACTTCGGTCCAGTTCTGGGAATTATCCGCGCCAACTCGTTAGAAGAGGCGGTGCGCATCCAAAACGATGTGCCCTACGGCCTTACCGCGGGAATTCACTCTCTCGACCCCAAGGAAGTCGACTACTGGCTCGACAACGTTGAAGCCGGAAACCTTTATGTGAACCGCGGGATTACCGGAGCGATTGTGCGCCGCCAACCCTTTGGTGGCTGGAAGAAATCGGTTGTCGGCCCAACAGCGAAAGCGGGTGGCCCGAACTACCTCTTCGCCTTTGGTTCGTGGACGCCCACGCAAGCGGCTGAGCCTGCCGAGGATTATGAAGTTCCCGCGGGAATTGAGCGCCTACTGGAGATTTGCAGCGAGCAGTTAGGGCCTGAAGGCCTCGCCATGGTGACTCGTTGCGTGGCTAATGACGACAAGGCGTGGATCGATCACTTTGGCGCCGCGATTGATGTAAGCCAGGTGGGGGTGGAGCGAAATGTGTTCCGCTATCGACCCGGTGAAATCACTCTTCGTATCTCGGCACTCACGCCCTTGCGTGACGCGCTTCGGGTTCTCTTTGCCGGGCTTCGGGTGGGCGCCACCATTCACGTGTCGACATCGGAGCGACTCCCAGAAGGCCTTGAAGAGTTGTTGATGGAGGGCGCGGCATTTGGCACCAAGCTCGCGAGCTACATCACAGAAAGCGAAATGACTTTCGTCGAGCGTGTGAGAGACAACCCACCCCAGAAGATCCGACTGCTCAGTGGCAACGAAAGTGTTCTCTATGTGCAGTTCAACGGGGACGCGTCCATTGCGATTTATGGAAACCCCGTCACTGAGTCTGGCCGAGTAGAAATGCTGCCGTTCGTGAAAGAACAAGCTGTCTCAGTCACCGCGCACCGTTTCGGAGCGCCTGATCCGAGGTTCCTCGAACTAGCGATCTGACCTAGTCCTGGGGCGATCAATCAACGACGAGAGCACAATCGAGCTCTTGGTGTGATTCACGTTTGGGGTGAGCCGAACTCTCTCGAGGGCTTCTTCGAGGGCACGGATATCTGTGGCGCGCATATGAACTATGGCGTCGGCGTCACCGCTGACGGTGCCAGCGCCCACTACTTCGGGAACAGTGCTGAGAACGCGTTTGAGCTCTGAGGGAGAGACAGTTCCACCGCAGTAGAGCTCGACGTAGGCCTCCACGGCCAGACCATCAACCACAGGATCGATTTCGACGGTGAAGCCGCGGATAATCCCCTGCTCGACTAGTCGATCCACCCGGCGCTTCGCGGCAGATGCCGAGAGGCCCACCGCACTTCCTAAATCTGCGTAGGGAATCCTGGCGTTTTCTCGAAGAAGGCCAATGATCGTGTCGTCTAATGCGTCCATACCGTCAGAATACGCAATGAATAGCCGGTAATAGATGAAAAAACGCAGGAAACCTGCGTATCAACTAAAAATTCTGCGAAATAGTGCGTGGCAGACTCAGAGCATGACATCGCTCACCCTGGACCCCGCTACCCACACCGCCGGAGACAAAATGGCATCGCCTAAATCAGTGTTGATGTGTCGCCCGGACTACTTCACCGTGTCGTACCGGATTAACCCCTGGATGTTCCCCGAAAACCCCACCGATCAGTCCAAGGCCCTCCAGCAGTGGAATTCGCTCTATGAGACCTACTTATGCCTTGGCTTCGATGTCGACTTGATTGAGCCGATTCCGGGACTGCCTGACATGGTCTATGCCGCAAACGGCGGAATGGTGGTTGACGGTATTGCCTACAGCGCAAAGTTCCGCCACGACGAGCGTGCCGCAGAAGGCCCCGCCTACCTCGCGCACTTGGCGAGTAAGGGATTCACCGCTCGTGAAGCAGAGGAAGTCAACGAAGGAGAAGGCGACTTCCTCGTCGTCGGCGAGGTGATCCTTGCTGCGTGGGGATTTAGGTCCGACAAAGAATCCCACGACGAACTTCGCCGGGTGTTTGGAAAAGACGTGATCAGCCTCAAGCTCATCAACCCGAGTTACTACCACTTAGACACGGCGCTCGCCGTGCTCGATGAGACCACCATCGCCTACTACCCGGGCGCTTTCGATGAAGAATCTCTCGAGATTCTTCGCACCCGCTACCCCGACGCGATCCTCGCCGAAGAACAAGACGCTGCGGTTCTCGGGCTTAACCTCTTTAGTGACGGCAAGAACGTAATCATGGCCGAACAGGCCGTGGCACTTCGACGAGACATCGACGAGCGAGGATTCACCACCCACGGGGTGAACCTCTCCGAATTACTACTGGGGGGAGGAGGCGTTAAATGTTGCACTCTGGAGCTACGACGCTAAGCCACTACGCCCACCAGCCCACCGCCCAGACGGCGGCGGCAATTGAGCGAGAAAACGCTCACCTTGCCCACAACTACCACCCGCTTCCCGTGGTGGCGAAAAAAGCGAAAGCTCAGTGGGTGTGGGATGTCGACGGAAAGAAATACCTCGATTGCCTGGCGGCGTATTCGGCTTTGAACTTTGGCCACCAACACCCAGCACTCGTGCGTGCGATGAAAAAACAACTTGGCACGTTGAGCCTTACTTCCCGTGCCGTGCACAACGACCAACTGGGGCCCTTCGCTGAAGAACTCACTGCTCTCGTCGGCCACGACATGGTGTTACCGATGAACACCGGTGCAGAAGCGGTCGAAACAGCGCTGAAGGTGGCCAGAGCCTGGGGCTACCGGGTGAAGGGTGTTCCAGAAAACAAAGCCACCATCATCGTGGCGGACAACAACTTCCACGGCCGAACTCTTGGAATCGTGAGTTTCTCGTCTGATGAATCGGCCCGGGATGACTTTGGCCCGTTCCTCCCCGGGTTTAAATCCGTTCCTTACGGTGACGCCAAAGCGCTCGAGGCCGCAATTGATCAGAACACCGTGGCCGTGTTGTTAGAGCCCATCCAGGGTGAAGCCGGAATTGTGATTCCCCCCGCTAGTTATTTCCCGCAGGTGCGTGAGATCACGGCGAAGAACAATGTCTTGCTTATTGCCGACGAGATTCAGTCGGGTCTCGGCCGAACTGGTGCAACCCTGCAGGTCAACAACGTGGGCGTCACGCCTGACCTCGTGACCTTGGGCAAGGCACTCGGTGGCGGACTGTTGCCGGTGAGTGCAGTCGTGGGTCGATCAGATGTCCTGGGAGTGATTGAGCCGGGACAGCACGGATCAACGTTTGGCGGTAATCCACTTGCCGCAGCAGTCGGCCGAGCAGTGGTGGGACTTCTTGCAACAGGTGAGCTGCAAGCAAATGCGAAGAAGCTGGGTGCAGTCATGGCAGAGCGCCTCCACGCCATGAGTTCACTTGGTGTTGTTGGCGTCCGCCAAGCAGGCCTCTGGGCTGGAGTGGACGTTGATCCGGGCCTTGCGACGGGACGCGAAGTTGCTGAAGCGCTGGTAGGCCGGGGAGTTCTCACCAAAGACACCCACGGATCCACTCTTCGTTTCGCACCGCCGCTAATCGTGACCGAGAAGGACGTCAGCTTCGCGATGGATCAGCTAGAAGCATCGCTTAAGGCACTAGCTAGGCGTTCCTAAATTCCAGGCGGTGTGATAAGTTAGGTATACCTAACTAACTCCGCCGGTCGATGACGTACCCCGGCA
>CAYXEM010000034.1:0-8024 GCA_964464045.1 uncultured Microbacteriaceae bacterium
AAGCACCCAAGCTCACGGTCAGAGTGCTCGTCATACTTCCGTTTCTCGGGCTGCTCATGGCCTCCGCGCTGGGAGTGAACGCCTGGGGTTTTCTCGTGGGCACGACACTTGGTCGAACCAGTGGGGTTGTTGCCCTCGCTCTGCTCATCACTGCGGTGGTGTGGATGCGCACGATGATGGCCAGGGCGATTCCTGCCCCCGGAGATCGAGGGTTACCCTTCGAACTCTTCGCCATCGCCGCGTCGGGTGGAGTACTGCCTGAAATTGCGTTGGAGCGGGTGCGTCTCGTCCTTCACAACCACGACCTTTTCCATGACGATGACGAGCTCAGCGCACTCGCACGAATATCGAGGAGGGTGGGAGTTCCCGTGTCGACTCTCGCTGCTAGCGAAGCGAGTTGGGCGAGGGAGAAGGTTCGCCTCGATGCCGAGGAGGCACATGCCGCGCTCGCGGTAGCTCTGCTCATTCCCCTGGGGCTGTTGATTCTGCCTGCGTTCGTGTTGGTGGCAGTAGTGCCTGTGGTGGTCACCTTGTTGGGTGAGGTAATTGTTCCCTCGACGATTCCTTGGTGACCTTGTCCACACCGTCTCCACTGCTCGACCACCGCACTGTTTTGGCACCAGCTCCTCCGCGCGGCGGGCCACCCGCCATAGTCACCCCGAACTCATGCCATCAATAGAAAGGATCACTCGTGGAAGAAGAATTCAGAGAGGTCGAAGAGTTTTTCCCCGACCGGGGAGCGGCAACCGCCGAATACGCAATTGCCACCATGGCCGCCGTGGGATTTGCGGGATTGCTCGTCGTCATCATGCGAAGCGACGAAGTGCGCCAAATTCTCACCGACCTGGTGAGAAATGCGCTGACCTTTGCAGGCTAACAGGGGATCCATCACCGCCGAATGGGCTCTAGCCCTTCCGGCGGTGATGCTGGTGAGTGGCGCAGTCATCACGGGAATTGGAGTTGGTCTTGATCAGGCTTCGCTCCACCAGGCGGCAGCCGATGCTGCCCGAGCGGCAAGCTTCGGCCTCACTGACGCGGATGTGTTCTCACGAATTCGCGTCACTCAAGGCCCCGAGGTGAGCGTTGACATCACACGAGATGCCACGTCTCACATCGTGTGTGTGGAATTGGCAGGGCCCAGGCGTAGCGCTGTGGCAATTGATCTCCTTCACCCCTCCAGCACAATGTGTGCTCTGTTGCCACCAGAGCTTGCTCGGGAATGAGGCGTGGTTCGGCCACGCTGATGGCCACGTGGCTCATGGGGCTCATTGCTGCGGTTGCCCTGGGGGTGTCGCTCGTGGTCTCCGCTGTGGGCGAGGGCCGGAGGCTCCAACATGTCGCTGACCTCGTCGCCCTGGCCGCGGCAGATGTTGACCAGGGAGTAGTACCAGGAATCGCATGTGACATCGCCTACCAACTGGCGATCTCAATGGACGCAGGCAGCCTGTCCTGTGTAGTGTCGGGTGGCCTTTCGCAGGTGAGCGTCACGAGAAATTGGCGAGGATTTGAGATCACCAAACGCGCGCTCGCGAGGCCATTTCTTCCTCTGCTGTAGAAGGGGTGTGTGTATTCGCCACGGGAGCCCTTGAATCGCGGAAAAGATTTTCTTGTGTATCGTGAGCCCTCGGAACCTGGTCCAACGGCTCACTACGTTGGGCCAGGGGAATCTGGAACAGGAGCAAGGTGTCAGACACTAAGAAACTCGTCATCGTCGAGTCCCCGGCGAAGGCGAAAACCATCGGCAAGTACCTCGGTGACCACTACGAGGTGATGGCTTCTGTTGGCCACATTCGTGACCTTGCGCAGCCCAGGGATCTCCCCGCAGAGCTGAAGAAGACGTCAATGGGCAAGTTCGCCGTCGACGTCGAAAACGGATTCGAGCCCTATTACGTCACCACCGAGCGCGGCCGAAAAACCGTTCAGGAGCTCAAGCGTGCGGCTAAGGACGCCGATGAAATCTTGCTCGCAACAGATGAAGACCGCGAGGGTGAGGCCATCGCCTGGCACCTACTCGAGGTGCTCAAGCCCAAAGTCCCCGTTCGCCGCATGGTCTTCCACGAGATCACTCCAGAATCAATCGCCCAGGCAGCTGAGGGAACTCGCGAGGTCGACCAAGATCTTGTCGATGCCCAAGAAACCAGGCGCATTGTTGACCGCCTTTATGGCTTCGAAGTGTCACCGGTGTTGTGGCGTCGAGTGAGTGGAGCAAAGTCTGCCGGTCGCGTTCAGTCTCCGGCGCTTCGGCTAATCGTGGATCGCGAAATCGAGCGGCGTGCCTTCACCCCAGCCCATTACGCCGACGTTGACGTGGAAGTATCCACGGCGTCCGGCGAGAGCTTTGTGGCCGGTGTTGCCCGGTTGGGCGGAAAGCGCATCGCCCAGGGCCGAGACTTTTCCAGCGATGGCGTCCTGGAAAACGACGTGGTCTTGCTCAACCAAGAGCAGGCAGAAAAAGTAGTGGCTGCACTCACTTCTGCAGGATCCGTAAGTGTTGCATCGCTAGAGCCAAAGCCCTACACGCGTCGACCCGCGGCGCCGTTTACAACTTCAACCCTGCAGCAGGAGGCAGGCCGAAAGCTTCGCTATTCAGCGCAACAAACGATGAGTGTGGCGCAGGGCCTGTATGAAAACGGATACATCACCTATATGCGTACCGACTCGGTCACGCTCTCCGGTCAAGCGGTATCCGCAGCGCGCTCGCAAGCGAGTGAAATGTTCGGCGCATCCTCAATTCCTGATGCTCCCCGCACCTATAAGGGCAAGTCCAAGAACGCCCAGGAAGCCCACGAAGCAATTCGCCCCGCAGGCGACGTGTTCAAAAAGCCCTCTGAACTATCAGGCGCCTTGCGCGCAGACGAGCTCAAGCTCTACGAGCTGATTTGGCGGCGCACTCTGGCGAGCCAAATGGTTGACGCCAAGGGCCAGACCGTGACGGTCACTCTGGATGGGCCCAGTGTGGCTTTGGAGTCGGAGATGGGTATTGAGCTCACCGCCTCGGGAACAGTCTTGTTTGAGCGTGGATTCCTTCAGGCGTATGAAGAAAGCAATGACGACGATAAGGACGATGAGTCCTCGAAGGTCTTGCCTGAAATGTCTCAGGGTCAGTCGCTGAATGTGGGCGAGGTGACCTGGAAAGACCACGAAACCCAGCCACCCGCGAGGTTCACCGAAGCAAGCCTCGTGAAGGCACTGGAGGAGCGCGGCATCGGCCGCCCTTCCACTTACGCATCCATCATTTCGACCATCATTGACCGTGGCTATGTCACCAGGCGCGGATCTGCACTGGTTCCTCAGTGGATTGCATTCCCGGTGATTCGATTGCTCTCCGAGCGCTTTGACGAGCTTGTCGACTACCAATTCACGGCAGAGCTTGAAGAAGACCTCGACCGGATTGCCCGCGGAGAGTATTCGCGGAAAGAGTGGTTGCAGAAGTTCTACTTCGGTGACGATGACCACCGTGGCCTTCACGATGTCGCAAACCTCGCCACCGAGGAAATCGACGCCCGCGAGCTCAACACCATTCACATCACCGACGACATTGCTCTCCGAGTAGGTCGCTACGGACCTTTCATTGAAGTGGCAGATGTAGAGACGGGCGAGCTTCGACGCATCAGCCTCCCACCTGATCTCGCTCCTGATGAGTTGACTCCCACCAAGGCGCAAGAGCTAGTGGATGCTCCTCCCGTCGAAGACCGTGTCTTGGGCGTTCACCCAGAGACGCAGCGCGAAATTGTCGTGAAAAACGGCCGCTTTGGCCCCTACGTCTCGGAAGTGATTCCAGAAGTCGAGGGCGAAGACACTCCCAAAGCAAAGAAGACTGCTGAGAAGCCAAAGACTGCGTCTTTGTTTAAGACCATGGAGCCCGAGTCAATTGATCTCGAGGTGGCGCTGAAGCTTCTGAGCTTGCCCCGTGAGGTTGGGGCCGACCCAGAGTCTGGCGAAATGATTACCTCCCAAAACGGCCGTTACGGCCCCTATTTGAAAAAGGGAACAGACACTCGCTCCCTCGACAGCGAAGAGCTCATCTTTGATATCGACCTGGCCGGAGCGCTCCAGCGCTTCAGCGAGCCCAAGTACGGCGGACGCCGTCAAAGCCAAGCGTTAAAGACTCTTGGTGAGGACCCAGTGTCCGGCAAGCAAATCACGGTGAAGAACGGCCGGTTTGGTCCCTATGTCACCGATGGGGAAACCAACGTGACGGTTCCGCGCGGAATTGATCCAGAATCCATTGATCAAGAAACCGCCGAGCGAATGATTGCCGAAAAGCGCGCCAAGGGCCCCGCACCCAAGCGAGGGGCAAAGAAAGCACCGGCGAAGAAGACCGCGGCCAAGAAAACCACTGCGAAGAAAACCACCACCAAAAAAGCCCCGGCGAAGAAGGCTGCACCGAGCAAGTCGGGGTTGCCAAAGTCCATGGAGCAGGAGGACTAAGTGGCCGGGGTGTTCATCACCTTCGAAGGCGGAGACGGCGCGGGCAAGACCACGCAGTTAGAGCTCGTGAAGAAGTGGCTTACTGATCACGGCCACACTGTGGTGCTCACCCGCGAACCAGGTGGGACTGACGTCGGAGTTGAGCTTCGAAACATCATCCTCCACCGCAAAGGCTTCCTCGCTCCTCGCGCTGAAGCCCTGTTGTACGCGGCAGACCGTGCCCACCACATTCACACAGTTGTTCGCCCGGCCCTTGAGCGCGGAGATGTAGTCATCCAGGACCGGTACTTCGATTCGTCAGTTGCCTACCAGGGCGCTGGACGTGTCTTAGAAGAAAACGAAGTGCGCGACTTGTCGCTGTGGGCAACCGAGAACCTCTTCCCCGATTTAACGGTGGTGTTGGATATTCCTTCTGACGTTGCGAGGGCCCGACGTGACTCGGACAATCGCGTGTTCGATCGATTGGAAGCAGAACCGGATGACTTTCACGAGAGAGTCCGTGAGGCCTACCACCGATTGGCCCAGGCCGAGCCGGAGCGCTTCTTGGTGGTTGACGGGCAGCAAAGCCCCGAGGCCATTAGTGAGCAAATCATTGCCCGCGTCACATCGCTTCTTGGCTAACGTGGTCTTGTGAGCGTCTGGGACGAATTAGTCGGTCAAGAATCGGCCATTGAGGCTGTTCGTCGCGCTGCTGAACCAGGCTCCGATGCGATGACCCATGCGTGGATGATTGTGGGTCCTGCTGGGTCTGGTCGCTCGACACTCGCTCATGCCTTTGCGGCCACATTGATTTCAGAGGGCGATGACGAGCACGCCCTGAAGCTCGTGATGGCGGGGACCCACCCGGATGTGTCCATTCTCGCGACCGACCGAGTCTCGATTTCGATAGATGAGGTCCGAGACCTCGTCACTCAGAGTTATTACGCTCCGTCGACTGCGCGCTACCGCATCATTGTGATTGAAGATGCGGATCGTATGACCGAGCGCACCTCAAATGTGTTGCTCAAAGCACTCGAAGAGCCTCCACCTCGGACCGTGTGGATTTTGTGTGCACCGAGTGTTCAAGATGTGTTGCCCACCATCCAGTCCCGAGTGCGCACGATTACTCTTCGTACCCCATCGGTGGAGCAGGTGGCAGAGCTGATTCACCTGCGGCGCGGAGTCGACTTGGATTTGGCGACCCAGGCGGCACGGGAAGCCCAATGCCACATCGGTATGGCGATGCGTCTAGCAACGGACGAAGACGCGAGGAGTCGCCGCGACGAAACAGTCGAAACTGTGCTCGGATTACAGACGGTTTCCACCGCAGTGAAGGCAGCGGCTCATTTGATTGCGCTAGCTACGGCCGATCAAAAAGCGCTTCTAGAAAAACTGGACCAAGAAGAGCGGGAAGAAACCCTTCGCACCCTGGGCGTTGCCCCGGGTGCAGCAGTCCCTGCGGGGCTTCGCGGAAGTGTCAAGCTGCTCGAGGAAAACCAGAAGCGTCGTGCGACGAGGAGCCTTCGCGATGGTGTTGATCGAATCGCGACAGACATCACCTCGGTACTGCGCGACATTTTGATGATTCAGCTCAACACGGGAAGTGACTTGGTGAACCAGCGCTATCTCGCGAAACTGGAGCAGCGCGCAGCATTGACAAGCGTCCAACAGACGCTGTTTGCCATTGATCAGATTCAGATCGCCCGTGATCGCATCGCGGCAAACACCCCACCCCAGCTAGCGCTTGAGGCCATGTTGATTGCCATCACGGGCCGAGTTCCCATCGAGCTCATCGACGCACCCTAAGCAGCACTGAACCTGGCGTGCGCACACTCGACCGGTAGGGTTAAAGAACCGTCTGTCCGGTTTACCGCTCCCAGAGTCGTGGACGTACCGAGACGCTAGCGCCGAAAGGTGCTCGATTCCGACGTGTAATCCTCGTGATTCGAGGTGTTCGATCAACCGAAGGTAAGTAATGACTGCAATTTCCATGCCCCAAGACGACAAGAAGCGCTACGCGCCTAAACCCTCTGTGGTGACGGCTCTGCGCACCCCGCGCATCTTGACGAAGGAAGTACTCGCGGGGCTCGTCGTGGCATTGGCGTTGATCCCAGAGGCTATTTCGTTTTCGATTATTGCGGGCGTTGACCCGCGTGTGGGTCTGTTCTCATCGTTTGTCATGGCCGTCACTATTGCCTTTTTGGGTGGCCGCCCCGCAATGATCACTGCTGCCACCGGTGCGATTGCTCTAGTCGTGGCACCCGTGGCTAGGACCTATGGGATGGACTATTTCATCGCGACGGTGATTCTTGCCGGTGTGCTCCAAATTGTCCTGGCAGCTCTGGGTGTTGCCAAGCTAATGCGATTTATCCCCCGAAGCGTGATGGTCGGTTTTGTTAACGCCCTAGCGATCTTGATCTTTATGGCCCAGCTGCCTCACCTGATCGGTGTTCCCTGGCTCGTCTACCCCTTGGTCGCAGCGGGGCTGTTGATCATGGTGGTCATGCCGCGGCTGACCAAAGTTGTTCCTGCGCCATTGGTGGCCATCGTGGTGCTGACGGGAATCGTGATTGCAAGCGCACTCGTGGTTCCCACCGTCGGCGACGAGGGGGAACTTCCGCGCAGCCTGCCGGAGCTCTTTATTCCCAATGTCCCTTTTAGCCTCGAGACGCTGTCAATCATTGCCCCCTATGCGGCGGCGATGGCAGTGGTGGGGTTGATGGAGTCCCTGTTGACGGCGAAATTGGTGGATGAAGTAACCGACACTCACTCGAGAAAAACTCGCGAGGCGTGGGCGCAGGGTGTGGCCAATGTCGTCTCTGGATTCTTTGGTGGAATGGGCGGCTGCGCGATGATCGGCCAGACGATGATCAACGTGAAAGCCTCGGGGGCTCGCACCCGCATCTCGACCTTCCTCGCGGGGGTCTTCCTGTTAATCCTCGTCGTGGGCCTTGGTGACCTCGTCGCGGTTATTCCTATGGCGGCGCTCGTCGCGGTGATGATCATGGTCTCTGTTGCCACCTTCAACTGGCACAGTATCCAGCTCAAAACCCTTCGCACGATGCCCAAGAGCGAAACCGGTGTGATGCTCACCACCGTGATTGTGACTGTGTGGACCCACAACCTCGCGATCGGAGTAATCGCAGGAGTTCTCGTTGCGATGGTGTTGTTCGCCAGGCGAGTTGCCCACTTCGTATCGGTCACCAGGGACTTCCCGAACGATGATCCGTCGACAGTGCACTACACAGTCAATGGCGAGTTGTTCTTTGCCTCCAGCAACGACTTGACCACATTGTTTGAGTATTCAGAGGACCCTGGCCGCATTGTCATCGACATGACTGATTCCCACATTTGGGATGCTTCCACGGTTGCCGCGATTGATTCGATCGTGACCAAATACGAGGACTATGGCAAAGAAGTGACCCTGGTAGGGATGAACGATGCCACTGCCGCGTTCCATGGTCGATTGAGCGGCGGAATGGGCGACGGCGTCTAAAGAACCATCACCCCCGGCCCGCCCTTCTTGTCGGTTACGATATGAGAGCCGGTTTCCCGGTTGGCCGCCTTAGCTCAGTTGGTAGAGCGTCTCACTCGTAATGAGAAGGTCGCGGGTT
>CAYXEM010000035.1:0-7964 GCA_964464045.1 uncultured Microbacteriaceae bacterium
GTGAAGGCCGGACTGATGAGTGAAGAGGACGCCAAGCGCATCGAGTGTGCCTTTGCTCCAGGCGAGGGCGCCTGTGGCGGTATGTACACCGCGAACACCATGTCGAGCATTGCCGAGGCGCTCGGAATGAGCCTCCCCGGTTCGGCATCGCCTGCATCGTTTGACCGTCGCCGAGACGAGTTTGCTCACCGCTCCGGTGAAGCAGTCGTCAACTTGCTGCGCATGGGGCTAAAAACCTCTGACATTTTGACCATGGAGGCCTTTGAAAACGCCATTACCGTGGCTATGGCGCTGGGTGGATCGACCAACGCGGTTCTCCACCTGCTCGCGATTGCGCACGAGGCAGGCGTCAACCTCACCCTCGATGACTTCAACCGCATCGGCGACAAGACCCCGCACTTGGGCGATCTGAAGCCTTTCGGCCACTACGTGATGAACGACGTGGACCGCCACGGAGGAATTCCCGTGTTGCTCAAGGCGCTCCTCGACGAGGGCCTCCTCCACGGCAATGCCATGACCGTCACCGGCAAGACAATGGCCGAAAACCTTGCGGGTATGACCATCGACGACCTCGATGGGGAAGTACTCCGGCGCTTTGACAACCCCGTCCATGCAACGGGCGGTCTGACCATTCTGAAGGGCTCGATGGCGCCAGAAGGTGCCGTGGTGAAGACCGCAGGGTTTGACCTCGCGACCTTCGAAGGCCCCGCCCGCGTGTTTGAGCGTGAGCGTGAAGCGATGGACGCCCTCACCGAAGGCAAGATCAGCGCTGGCGACGTAGTCGTCATCCGCTACGAAGGCCCTAAGGGTGGCCCTGGAATGCGCGAAATGCTTGCCATCACCGCCGCAATTAAGGGTGCGGGGCTTGGCAAGGATGTACTACTGTTGACGGACGGTCGATTCTCAGGCGGCACAACCGGCCTGTGCATTGGCCACATCGCTCCGGAAGCAGTGGACGCAGGTCCGATCGCCTTCGTGAGAGATGGTGATCTGATACGGGTCGATATTCCAACTCGAAGCATTGAACTACTGGTCGATGCGGACGAGCTTGCTAAGCGCCAAGACGGATGGGCGCCCCTTCCTCCACGCTATTCCCGCGGAGTTCTCGCGAAGTACACACGTCTCGTGAAATCTGCCGCTCTGGGAGCAGTGACTGGTTAGACCACTATTTCTTACGACCAACACTTATTACGACTATGACTGATACTTCCCTGCACGAGCAGACTTCTGCTGATGAGCCTGTGAACGAGGCGCTTGCCAACGCGCCTGTTCTGACCGGTTCCGGCGCAATCCTGCGCTCGCTTGAAATCCTCGGTGTCACCGACGTGTTCGGCTTGCCCGGTGGCGCCATTATGCCCTTCTACGACGAGCTGATGGGCGATGAAAAGATCCGCCACATTCTCGTCCGTCACGAACAAGGCGCCGGCCACGCGGCGGAAGGCTACGCGGCGGCCTCTGGCAAGTTGGGCGTGTGTATTGCGACCTCTGGTCCAGGAGCGACCAACCTGGTTACTGCAATCGCCGATGCCTACATGGACTCTGTTCCACTGCTCGCACTGACGGGTCAGGTGTTCTCCACCTCGATGGGAACTGATGCGTTCCAAGAAGTCGATATCTCCGGTGTGACGATGCCGATCACCAAGCACTCCTTCTTGGTGACGAAGCCAGAGGACATCCCCGGTGTCTTGAAAGCAGCGGTACACATCGCCACGACGGGCCGTCCAGGCCCCGTGTTGGTGGATGTCACCAAGGATTGCCAGCAGAAGTCGGCTCCGTTTGTGTGGCCAGAAGAAGTTGACCTTCCGGGTTACCACCCTGTGACCAAAGCTAACCAGAAGCAGGTTCAAACTGCCGCCCAAATGCTGGTCGACGCCAAGCGTCCCGTGTTGTACGTCGGTGGTGGAGTGGTGCGCTCTGGAGCGCACAAAGAATTGGCTGCGTTTGCCAACCGTGTAGGTGCCCCTGTGGTGACCACGCTGATGGCCCGTGGAGCATTCCCCGACTCAAGTCCGTTGAACCTTGGCATGCCCGGTATGCACGGAACCGTTCCTGCTGTGTTGAGCTTCCAAGAATCTGATCTGATTGTGGCAATCGGCTCCCGCTTTGACGACCGGGTAACCGGAAAGGTTAGCGAATTCGCGCCGCACGCCAAGGTCGTTCACATTGACATCGACCCCGCAGAAATTGGAAAGATTCGCTTCGCCGATGTTCCCATCGTCGGTGACGCAAAAGACGTACTGACCGATTTCCTGCCCGCATTCGAGCAGGCTGCCTCAGAACGCGCTGCTGATTACTCTGCGTGGTGGAAGCGGCTTGATGACCTGCGCGAACAGTATCCACTCGGCTACGACGAGCCAGAAGATGGCTTGTTGTCGCCCCAGTGGATTATTCAGAAGATTGGTGAAATGTCTGGACCTGAGGCTGTCTACGCCGCCGGTGTGGGCCAGCACCAGATGTGGGCTGCCCAGTTCATCAACTACGAGCGTCCTCACGCCTGGTTGAACTCGGGAGGCGCTGGAACCATGGGGTATTCGGTTCCCGCTGCAATGGGTGCCAAGGTTGCCGAGCCCGAGCGTCTTGTGTGGGCAATCGATGGTGACGGATGTTTCCAGATGACCAACCAAGAGCTGGCCACCTGTGCCATCAACAACATTCCGATCAAGGTGGCGATTATTAATAACTCGTCGCTTGGAATGGTGCGCCAGTGGCAGACCCTGTTCTATGACGGGCGTCATTCACACACCGACTTGAACACTGGTCACGACACCGTGATGGTTCCTGACTTCATGAAGCTTGCAGACGCATACGGCTGCCTCGGAATTCGTGTGCGCACGAAGGAAGAAGTCGAGCCTGCGATTCGGTTGGCCATGGAGACTAACGACCGACCCGTTGTGATCGACTTCGTGGTGTCTCGAGACTCGATGGTCTGGCCAATGGTTCCCCAAGGTGTCGGGAACTCATCGGTGCAATACGCCAGAGACCACGCGCCAAGCTGGGACGAGGAGTAAGCCATGCAACACGTACTCTCACTTCTGGTTGAAGACAAGCCAGGTCTATTGACCAGGGTCGCCGGTCTTTTTGCCCGCCGTGGGTTCAACATTGAATCCCTCGCCGTGGGTAAGACTGAAGTCGAAGGACTCTCTCGTATCACCGTTGTGGTGGATGTGGAGGGGCTCCCGCTTGAACAGGTCACGAAGCAGCTGAACAAGCTCGTGAATGTGTTGAAGATTGTCGAGCTCGACCCCGAACAGTCGGTTCAGCGCGAACACATGCTGGTGAAGGTGCGCGTGGATAACTCCACTCGCTCTCAAATCCTGGAAGCCGCTAACTTGTTCCGTGCCCGCGTCGTTGACGTGGTCACCGATGCGCTGGTGATCGAAGTCACTGGCGACACGGCCAAAATTAATGCACTGTTGAAGGTGCTCGAGCCTTACGGAATTAAAGAAATCGCCCAGTCGGGTCTGCTCGCCATTGGTCGCGGGTCGAAGTCGATTACTGAGCGCCTCTACAAGAACTAACCCACACGTCACACCACCACTACTAAGGAGATCCACCTCGTGACCGACATCAAGTACGACAAAGACGCTGACTTAAGCATCATTAAGGGCAAGAAGGTGGCTGTTGTTGGCTACGGCTCACAGGGCCACGCCCACGCTCAAAACCTCCGCGACTCCGGTATCGAGGTCGTCGTTGCACTCAAGCCTGGCTCCAAGTCGATTGCCAAGGCCGAAGACGCTGGCTTCCAGGTCATGTCGACTCCTGAGGCAACCGCCTGGGCTGACGTCATCGTGATCCTCGCTCCCGACCAGCACCAGCGTGGTCTCTACGCAGAAGACATCGCTCCTAACCTCACCGACGGCAAGGCCCTCGTGTTCGGTCACGGGTTCAACATCCGATTCGGCTACATCAAGCCCCCTGCAGGCGTTGACGTCATGCTCGTTGCCCCTAAGGGTCCAGGCCACACTGTTCGCCGCGAATACGTCGCCGGTCGCGGTGTTCCCGTGATTGTTGCCGTTGAGCAGGACGCGACTGGTTCCGCATGGGATCTCGCATGGTCCTACTCGAAGGGCCTTGGTGGTCTTCGCGCTGGTGGAATCGTCACCACCTTCACCGAGGAAACCGAAACCGACTTGTTCGGTGAGCAGGCAGTGCTGTGTGGTGGAACCTCTCAGCTGATCCAGTACGGCTTCGAAGTTCTCACCGAAGCCGGCTACCAGCCAGAAATTGCTTACTTCGAGGTTCTCCACGAGCTCAAGCTCATTGTTGACCTCATCCACGAGGGTGGAATCGCTAAGCAGCGTTGGTCGGTATCCGACACCGCTGAATACGGTGACTACGTCTCCGGTCCTCGTGTGATCACCCCAGACGTGAAGAAGAACATGGAAGCTGTTCTTGCTGACATCCAGTCGGGTGCATTCGCAGAGCGCTTCATCGGTGACCAGGACGCAGGAGCACCCGAGTTCACCGCTCTCCGTGAGAAGGGTGAGTCTCACCCCATCGAGGTAACCGGTCAGAAGCTTCGTGCACTCTTTGCCTGGAAGCAGGCTGACGAGGACTACGTCGAAGGTCACGCTGCTCGCTAAGTGAGCGACCACGACGACGCGCTTCGCTGGGGGCCAGACGACGAGGACTTAACGGTCCCGTCGTCTTCAGCCCCCAGTGAGCGCGAACCAGGTTTTGTTCTCACCGCCTTCTTTGGCGGTCTCTATGTCATTTGGGCACTGGGCTGGGTGTTGGGCCTTGCCAATCAAACCGTTCAGCCGCTTGATGGCGTGCTCGACCAGGTGATGTTTAGAGTGGGCGACTTCCTCGCCTACATCGCCACTCCACTGTGGTTTGTGGGTGTTCTCTGGCTTGGCACAAACTGGAGCGTTCGCGCCCGAGCAGGGGTATTGCTGGCTGGATTAATCATCCTGATTCCCTGGCCCTTTATTTTGCCGGTGGTGTTCTAATGCTGGGCAAGGTCATCGCCGGAGTCATCTTCGCTTTTTTTGCGGGTTGGGACCTGTGGGAAGCACTGGGCAATGTCGTGGGCCTGCCCGCCTATTACCGGGCCATTGAATTTGGCGAGTTCATCCCGTGGTGGATTTTGGTGCCTGGGTTTGTCCTCGCCGTTGCAGCGTTTGCGGGTGGGCTGTGGTGGATTATTCGTACCCCTCAGCCAGGCGCCAGGATTCTGGGAGCGTTGATCATTGTGGCGGCGAGTGCTTCACTTCAGCTCAGTGTGTTGTCTGCTGAGCAGGCGTGGCGCTCGCGCGTAATTTTTGGCTTACTCACCGGGGGAGAGGGCTGAAGTAGGCTGGAAGCCTTGGTCTCCTACATTCATCGCACATTTCGCCGAGAAAGGCCCCGCTGGTGGCAAAACCTGTTGTTCTGATCGCTGAAGAGCTCTCGCCCGCCACGCGTGAGGCGCTGGGCCCTGACTTCGACATTCGAGACGTCGATGGAACAGATCGTCCCGCCCTGCTCTCAGCATTGGCGGATGCCCATGCGGTGTTGATCCGCTCTGCCACGCAGATTGACCAGGAAGCACTCGATGCGGCACCCAATTTGAAAGTTGTGGCGCGTGCCGGTGTGGGATTAGACAACGTCGACACCACTGCTGCCACCGCAGCGGGCGTCATGGTGGTGAACGCTCCCACCTCCAACATCATTAGCGCGGCAGAGCTCGCGATCGCACACATCTTCTCCCTTGCCCGCCACATCCCTGCAGCACACCACTCGTTGGCAGGCGGTGCCTGGAAGCGCTCATCGTTTACCGGCGTTGAGCTGTATGAAAAGACCATCGGCATCATCGGCCTCGGCCGAATCGGTGCGCTCGTAGCCGAGCGAATGGCCGCCTTTGGTACCCACGTCATTGGTTTCGATCCTTACGTTCAGCCTGCTCGTGCCGCCCAAATGGGTGTGGAACTGGTGGAGCTCGATGATCTCTTCCGCCGATCTGACTTCATCACGATCCACATCCCGAAGACCCCTGAAACCACAGGAATGGTCTCTGACGAGCAATTTGCCATCGCGAAGCCCACCCTTCGCATTGTGAACGCCAGTCGCGGCGGAATCATCGACGAAGACGCCCTGCTTCGCGCCTTGAGCTCGGGCCTTATCGCGGGAGCCGGTTTGGACGTGTTTAGTACCGAGCCTCCGCTGGAGTCGCCGCTGCTGGGTGCGCCCAATATTTTGTTGACCCCCCACCTTGGCGCCTCCACCGATGAGGCCCAAGAAAAGGCGGGTATTTCGGTAGCCAAGTCGGTCAAGCTCGCCCTAGAAGGCGAATTGGTGCCAGACGCGGTCAACGTGGCCGGAGGTGTGATTCACGAGAGTGTTCGCCCAGGCATCGGCTTGATGGAGAAGCTTGGACAGTTCTTCATCGGAATGGCTGACACTTCACTCGCCTCGGTCGACATTGAAGTGCGCGGTGAAATAGTTGAGCACGACGTGAGCGTGTTGAAGCTTGCTGCGCTGAAGGGAATTTTCCAGCGCATCGTGAGCGAAAAAGTCAGCTACGTCAACGCGCCGTTGCTTGCTGAGTCTCGCGGTGTGGCCGTGACCATGGTCACCCACGAAGATTCTCCTGCTTATCGAAACGTTCTCACCATTCGTGGTGTCCTAGGCGATGGCCGCACCATTTCGGTCTCTGGAACTCTGATGGGCCCCAAGCAGGTTCAGCGTTTGGTCGAAATCAATGGCTATTACATCGAGATGCCTTTGGCTGAACACCACATCGTCATGATCTACAAAGACCGTCCCGGAATTGTCGCGGTCTATGGAAAAGAATTTGGCGAAGCCAACATCAACATCGCCGGTATGCAGATTGCCCGCGAATCTGCGGGCGGTGAAGCACTCAGTGTGCTCACTGTGGATAGCCGTGTCGATGACGAGATTTTGGAGAGTGTCGCCGGCGCTATTGATGCGACCGTGATGCGCCCGATCGAAATCGTGGAGTTGTAGGAGGGCGTTATGGCCACACTGAACTTGGGAGTAATTGCCGGTGACGGCATTGGCCCAGAAGTAACCGCACAGGCGATTGAGACGCTGGGCGTGGCACTGGCTGGAACCCTCGACGTGGAACAAACGGCCTACCCCTTAGGCGCAACGCACTACCTCGAGACCGGCAAAGTCTTGCCCGAAGAGATGCTTCCCAAGCTCGCCGACCACGACGCGCTCGTATTGGGTGCAGTCGGTGGAGACCCGAGAGACCCTCGCCTGGCTGGGGGTGTCGTCGAGCGCGGATTGTTGTTGAAGCTTCGGTTTAGCTTTGATCACTACGTCAACCTGCGCCCCACAAGGATTGCCCCAGGGGTTTCCTCCCCTCTTGCCAACCCCGGCGATGTGGATTTTGTGGTGGTGCGAGAAGGAACAGAGGGGCCTTACGTCGGGAACGGTGGTGTGATCCGCCGTGATACCCCTGAAGAAATTGCCACCGAAGTATCAGTGAACACGGCCTTTGGTGTGGAGAGAGTCGTTCGATACGCCTTCCACACCGCAATGATTCGCCGCAAGAAGCTCACCCTGGTGCACAAGACCAACGTCCTCGGATTTGCGGGGTCGCTCTGGCAGCGAACTGTTGACCGGGTCAGCCAAGAATTCCCCGACGTCATCGTTGACTATCTCCACGTCGACGCGATGACCATCTTCCTGGTCACCGACCCCTCGCGCTTTGACGTTGTTGTCACCGACAACCTCTTTGGCGACATTGTCACTGACCTTGCTGCCGCAATTGGCGGTGGCATTGGGCTTTCGGCCTCTGGAAACATCAACCCGGAAGGAAACTTCCCCTCGATGTTTGAACCCGTTCACGGGTCTGCCCCAGACATCGCCGGAAAAGGCATTGCCGACCCCACGGCAGCAATCTTGTCGATGGTGATCATGTTGGAGCACCTCGGCTACCGCGATCAGGGACAAAACCTTCAGCGCGCTATCGAAAAGGACCTCGCTACCCGTGACGGTTCCACACGATCCACCTC
>CAYXEM010000036.1:0-7956 GCA_964464045.1 uncultured Microbacteriaceae bacterium
CGCTCGGCTGCGGTCCTCAACATTGACGCCACCGAGGACGCGCTCGTCGAGATCGCCAAGCGCTCACGTGGAACACCCCGCATCGCCAACAGGCTGCTGCGACGAGTACGAGATTATTCACTAGTTCACGGCGGATCGGCTTCTCTCGAGAACGCCCAAGGGGCGCTCGAGCTGTATGACGTTGATGAGTGGGGGCTTGATCGGCTGGACCGCCAAGTCTTGGACGTCCTGATTGGTCGTTTCGGGGGAGGGCCGGTGGGCCTTGGAACTTTGGCTGTTTCGGTAGGAGAAGAGGCTGAGACGGTCGAATCGGTCGTGGAGCCTTTCTTGGTGCGGCAGGGATTTATTGTGCGCTCGCCCAGAGGTCGAATTGCGACCCCGCTGGCCTGGCGCCACCTCGGTCACGAAGCTCCAACCCTTGATGACCTATAGTTACTGGGGTGCCGGGTATGCCTGGCGAATCGATTTGAAAAAGGTGAATGGTCGTGGATCCGTTTAGTCTCCTGATGATGGCAGCGCTTGCTCTGCTCATTTTCTTCATGTTCCGTAACTCCCGTAAGCAGCGCCAGGCACAGCAAGAGTTACAGGAGAAGCTAGTTCCCGGGGCCGAGGTTATGACCTCGTTCGGCCTTTACGCCACTCTCGTCGAAATTGACGAAGACACCAACATCGCCACGATTAAGGCAGACCGCACCACGAAGCTTCGTGTGCACCGTCAGGTACTGACCCGTGTGGTCGACCCTGAAGAGCTCTCGGCCAAGTCTGACGACGCCGAGTCGGCAAAAAAGTCCAAGTAACTCCTCCTAGAACGTCGAATTAGTGGTCACATCATCTGTCGTGCGCGCAGCAAGGCGCGCTTTTGTCTGGCTCGGAGTGATTTTCCTCCTGCTGGCTTCCGGTAACGCATTCGCAGCTTTTAACAACGACGGCAGTTGGGTACCCAAACTTGCGCTCGACCTCCAGGGTGGAACACAAATCATTTTGGAACCACGCTTGGCAGAGGGCCAGACGGTAAGTGATGAGCAGCTTGCGCAAGCAGTTGCCATTATTCGCCAGCGTGTTGATGCCTCTGGTGTTGCCGAAGCTGAGGTGACAACGCAGGGTGGCCAAAACATTGTGGTGTCCATTCCGGGAGAGCCAGATCAAGCAACCCTTGAGCGCATCCGATCTTCAGCGAAGCTTGAATTTAGGCCCGTTCTCGTCTCTGCAGCGGCAACTATTCCTGACCCTGAGGCGGAACCTGTTGCGGTTCCAGAAGATTCTGGCGACTGGCCCACCCCTGAAAACGCGAGTGACCTGGCCTGGATTACTCCCGCTATCGACGCCGAGTTCCAAAACTTGGTCTGTCTGGGTCTTGATACCACGGGCGCCAATGTTGCCGACCCGAATCTGCCACTGGTTGCCTGCAGCGTGGAGGGCTTCGAGAAGTACATTCTTGGCCCCGTTGAGGTAGGCGGAGAATCAATTGCCGATGCGAACTCTGGACTCATTCCAGGCCCCACCGGTGTCACCACCAACGAGTGGGGTGTGTTCATCGATTTCGACCCCACGGGTACTACTCAGTTCCGCGACGTGACTCAGCGTCTGGTGGGGCTCAGCGGTGTGCAAAACCAATTCGCCATTGTTCTCGATGGAAAAGTGATCTCGGCGCCTCGTACGCTCGCTGCTATTACGGATGGAAGCCCCCAGATCAGCGGCTCCTTCACCCAAGAGTCTGCGTCGGTATTGGCTGACCAGCTGAAGTTTGGAGCCTTGCCCATTGGGTTCCAAGTTCAAAGCTCCGAAACGATTACGGCAACCTTGGGTCTGTCTCAACTGCAGAGCGGTCTAATCGCAGGTGCCATTGGTTTGGCCTTAGTCATTGTCTATTCGCTGTTCCAGTACCGACTGTTGGGACTGGTCACCGTGGCCTCGTTGGTGGTTGCCTTTGCTCTGTCTTATCTCGTGATTACCTACCTCTCCAACGAACAGGGCTACCGCCTCTCCCTTGCGGGTGTGGCCGGTTTGATTGTGGCAATTGGTATCACCGCAGACTCCTTCATCGTGTTCTTCGAGCGAATCCGAGACGAGCTTCGAGATGGTCGCGCTCTCGATTCAGCAATTTCCGCGGCCTGGAAGAGGGCGTTTAGGACAATCCTGGCGTCCGACTCAGTGAGCTTCCTCGCTGCGGTTGTGCTCTATGTCCTCGCTGTTGGAAACGTCCGAGGCTTCGCCTTCACACTTGGTGTGACTACTGTGGTCGACTTGATCATCGTGGCTCTCTTTACTCTCCCGCTCATGCAAATGTTGGGCCGTACACGATTCTTCGCGGCTGGCCACAAACTTTCTGGGCTTGATCCGAAGGCTCTGGGTGCCGTATACCGCGGCCGCGCAAAGTTCCGCGAGCCGGTAGCGGTGACCGAGGTGGCACGGAAGAAGAGTGGCGGTGAGGCCAAGCGTCGCCAGACCATTGCTGAGCGCAAAGCGCAGGCTGAACAAGCTTCTGGAGCAACCGGGGGAGAAAAGTAATGTCGATGCTCACTCGTTTTGGAAACGCTCTCTACACAGGTGAGCGCTCGTTCGACTTCGTCGGCCGTCGCGTCGTGTGGTACCTCGTTGGCGCTGGTCTCGTGCTCGCTGCAATTGTGGTCACCGTGCTTCGGGGAGGATTTGTCTTCGGCATTGAATTCCGTGGTGGTTCAGAATTCCGAGTGTCTTCGCCCGCGTTAGTGCAAGAGCAAGTCGCAACAGACGCAGTAGAGGCGCTGGTCGGTGCGTCATCAAGCCCGCGCGTGTCTATTGTGGGCGGCGATTCAATCCGAGTGCAGACGGAGCAACTCACCACTGAGGAAACTGAAGCACTGCGTGGAGAACTCGCAGCGGCATATGACGTTCCACTCACTGAGGTGACTAGTTCGTTTGTGGGTGCAACATGGGGTCAAGACATCACCAGTCAAGCGCTGCGCGCACTGCTTGTGTTTTTAGTGCTGGTGAGTGCTGTGATGGCTGCTTATTTCCGGACCTGGAAGATGTCGCTTGCCGCCCTCACCGCGTTGATTCACGATCTCGTTATCACTGCTGGTGTCTACGGCGTTTTGGGCTTTGAGATTACGCCTGCGGCAGTCATCGGATTCCTCACCATCCTGGGTTATTCGCTCTACGACACCGTGGTGGTCTTTGACAAGGTTCGCGAGAACACGTCCGAAGATGGGGACGAGTCTGTGCGCACTTTCGCCGATTCGGTCAATCTTGCAGTCAACCAAACCCTGGTCAGGTCGATCAATACTTCTGTTGTTGCAGTGTTGCCAGTCGCCGCGATTTTGTTTATTGGTTCTGTTCTATTGGGAGCAGGAACACTTCGCGATATCGCCTTGGCGCTGTTCATTGGAATCATCGCGGGAACCTATTCCACGATTTTCATTGCTGCGCCGATGTATGTGCACCTGCGTGAAAATGAGCCTGAGGCAAAGAAGCGTATGAAGAAGCGCGAAAAGATTCAGCGCCCAGCATCGGGAGCAGTTCGCTAACTTCAGCGGTCACTTCGCGTCAGCGCCGCCAGGGCTCGTACACTTGGTGTCACTAGTCGAGGAGGTGCGCGGTGGCTGTTGAGACCCAACCATCTCAGTTTCATGCCTTCCGGCAGTTCCTGCCCAAGCTGTTTTCGAAGACTCCTGTCGCGGAGGGTTTCGACCAGCTTCTGCGCACCATCCGTAAGACTCAGCCGCGGGTCGACACCGCAATTATCGAACGCGCCTATCGGGTAGCCGATCGCGCCCACGAGGGTCAGACGAGGCGCTCAGGTGAGCCCTACATCACTCACCCCATCGCAGTCGCGCAAATCCTTGCTGAGCTCGGCCTTGGCCCAAAGACAATTGCCGCGGCGTTGCTCCATGACACCGTGGAAGACACCGGTTATCCGTTGGAGACGCTTCGTGAGGAGTTTGGCGACGAAGTGGCCATGCTGGTGGACGGTGTGACCAAGCTTGATCGAGTTAAATACGGAGACAGTGCTCAAGCCGAGACTGTCCGCAAGATGATCGTGGCCATGTCCAGGGACATCAGGGTTCTTGTCGTGAAGCTCGCAGACCGGCTGCACAACGCGAGAACATGGGGATTTGTTCCTGCTGAATCAGCCATGCGCAAAGCCCAAGAAACGCTAGACATCTATGCGCCACTTGCCCATCGCTTGGGAATTCAAACGATTAAGACCGAACTTGAAGATCTCTCCTTTGCGGTGTTGCACCCAAAGCTTTATGTGGAGATTGAATCCTTGGTCGAGGGGCGCACTCCCGAGCGTGATGAGTATGTCGCCAGTGTCATCGACATGGTGCGCTCAGACCTGCGCGCGGCCAAAGTTAAAGCCGAGGTAATGGGTCGACCCAAGCAGTTCTATTCGATCTATCAAAAGATGGTTCGTCGCGGTAAGGACTTCTCGGATATTCATGACCTCACCGGCATTCGTATTGTGGTGGGTTCGATTCGCGATTGTTATGCGGCGCTGGGAGCGGTGCACGCGCGGTGGAACCCAATGGCGGGTCGGTTCAAGGACTACATTGCAACGCCAAAATTCAACTTGTACCAATCGCTCCACACCACTGTGTATGGCCCAGAAGGTCGTCCCGTTGAAATCCAGATCCGGACCTTGGAAATGCACCAGAGGGCTGAATATGGCGTGGCCGCGCACTGGAAGTACAAAGAAGGCTCGACGAGCCAGCGCGATCGTGCAAGTGAAACAAGCGAGCTTGGTCAGGTAACCGAGATGGCGTGGCTTGCCCACCTGTCTGACTGGCAAGAGGAAACCAAAGATCCGACCGAGTTCCTTGACACCTTGCGCTATGAAATCGGCGCGAAAGAGGTCTACGTGTTTACCCCGAAGGGCAAGGTTGTGGGGTTGCCCTCCGGTGCGACTCCGGTTGACTTTGCCTACGCCGTCCACACCGATGTGGGACATCGCACGATGGGTGCGCGTGTGAATGGTCGCCTCGTCCCACTTGACACCACGTTGAACAGTGGGGACAACGTCGAGGTGTTCACCGCTAAGAACCCGGATGCAGGGCCCAGCCAAGACTGGCTGAATTTCGTCACCTCTCAACGGGCTCGCTCAAAGATTCGTCAGTGGTTCACAAAAGAGCGACGCGATGAGGCAATAGAACAGGGCAAGGAAGCTGTTGCGAGGGCCATGCGTAAGCAGAACCTGCCGCTCAAGCGTTTGATGTCACAAGAAGCTCTGGCCGAGTTGGTTTCTCAGCTTCATCTTGAGAATGTCGAAGCGCTGTACCACGCAGTCGGCGAAGGACGGGTTTCTACCCAGTCGGTGATTGAGAAATTATTGGCCCTGGCCTCTAAAGACGGCGTGGACGATGACGACACCGGTTCGCTCCCGATTGTGTCACGTGGGTCGTCAAAGACCAGCGAATCGGGTGTGTTGGTTCGTGGAGCACCCGACATTTTGGTGAAGCTTGCTAAGTGCTGCACTCCAGTCCCGGGAGACGAAATTCTCGGGTTTGTGACTCGTGGAACAGGCGTGAGTGTCCACCGGAGTGATTGCACCAACATCGGGGACCTTAAGGAAAAGCCCGAGCGCATGATTGACGTCGAGTGGGCAGCGACAAAGGGAGCAGTATTTCTGGTTCATATCCAGATTGAGGCACTCGACCGTCCCGGTCTACTCTCTGACGTCACACGCGTGCTATCTGAGCACCACGTGAATATCCTCTCCGCCAGCGTCCACACCTCCGACGATCGCCTCGCGATAAGCCGGTTTGTCTTTGAGATGGGTGATGTGACGCACCTTGAGCGCGTATTGAGCTCGGTGAGACGAATAGACGCTGTGTATGACGTCTACCGCGTCACCTCTGGGTGAGCGGCCCACCACAGCCTTGTGAGGGTTACTCTGCGGCGTAGTCGCTCCCTTTTCGCTGCTGTGTAGCCGGGGCGCCGTTGCGCGCGTTCAACGACTCCGCGGATGCTTTTGGGTCGAATGAGGCTAAAGAGTTGGCAGGCAATTTGCTCGTCGACGCCCTCGCACGTGAGCAGATCCACTTGAGTGGCATCCACGCTCAGCAGTGTGAGGTTGCCAACCTTAGTGAGTGCGTCTTCGAAACCCTTCTGGCTTCGTGGTTTCCAGGTTTGGCGAGCAATGGGGGAGATCGCAGGAGTGGTGGGGGTTAGCAGCGACCACGGCTCAGCTCGTCCCATCCCGCTCCATACCCATCCTGCTGTGTGTCCCGAGGCCACCGCCCACTCGGGAATGCGTTCGTAAACAAGTTCCGCCCGTTGCTTGAGAAGTGGGGGAGCAGGATGCGGCGAGATAAGAGAGCCCTGTCTCCAGGAGCGCCCATCAAGGGCAAGCGCATTCTCTTCTGTGTTACTAAAGGGTGTCGGCATTGGCGGAGTATCCGCCACTAGGTCAGTAGCCGAGGGGACTCCGAAATAACTGTGGAGAACGAGGAATTATGCCTCGGTCAGGACAGCCTTCCAGGCAACCTTTGTCTCGATTTCGGAGGCGAGTTGGGCCACCTTCTTTGAATCGCCCGCTTTCTCCGCGTCAGCTTTCTGCTTCTCAAGAGCGGCAATCTGGTCATCAATTTGACCGAGGAAGCTTAGGCTGCGTGCCTGCTTTTCTGGGTCGGTCTTCTCCCAGTGCTCAGCCTCGAGCTTCTTGACGTGCTGGTCGAACTTTCGAACTTCAGCGTCGATCGCCTTCACCATGGACCGAGGCGCGTGGCCGATCACACGGAAGCGGTCGTGGAACAGCCTGATTCGCTCTACTGCCTCGCGGTGGTCGCTCATGCTCAGGATGTTCGAGAACTCCTTGATGAGCGCCTGCTTGGCCGCACCGTTTTCGGCGTTAGCGGCGTCTTCCGCCTCGTCTGCGGCATTCTTAGCCTGGTAAAGAGCATCGCCGGCAGCCTTAAATTGCGCCCAGAGCTGGTCCTCAAGCTGCCTGTTTCCCCGAGGAGCTTTCTTCCACTCTTCAAGAAGTGCGCGGTAAGCGGGAATTCCGTCTGCACCCTTAGGCGCGAGGGCTTCAGCCTTTTCGATGAGGTCGCGCTTTGACGACTTGGCAGCCTTGGCAGCCTTGTCACGCTCTTGGAAATGAGTGCGCTTGGCGCGCTCCAACGAGTTCTTTGCGTTCTTAAAACGCTTCCACAGCTCATCAGCTGTGTTTTTAGGGAGACGGGCAGCAGACTTCTGGTGTTCTTTCCACTGGTTAAATAACGCGTCGATCTGGCCGGTCGCGTCCTTCCACCG
Source organism: uncultured Microbacteriaceae bacterium (assembly GCA_964464045.1). Lineage (GTDB taxonomy): Bacteria > Actinomycetota > Actinomycetes > Actinomycetales > Microbacteriaceae > Pontimonas. The sequence continues at coordinate 7,234 of CAYXEM010000036.1, forward strand.
AATAGACGATGGGTCTTTCGCAGCTAATGCCTCGATTGACGCAACAATTGCTTCACGCTCAACGATTGCGGTCGCAACTGCTTCTTCCCGCTGCTGCGCTTGCGCCGCGGTGAGCTGGTCGATCATCTCCTGCAACGGAGCAAGGCGGTCGCGCAAGGACTGGATGTCACCCACCGAGGAGGGTGTTTCGAGCTCTTCGGTGAGCTTCTTGACGCTCCTTGTCAGGTCCTTTGCTGGGGCGCCGGCCTTCACGCGCTGTTCCACAAGGCTCACCTGGGCTTCCAAGTCTGCAAACTTGCGCTCAAAAAGGGCGAGAGCTTCTTCAGCAGTGCCGTCAGGATACGCGCCTACCGCGTGCCAGGTGTCCGCCAGGAGCACTTCTACCGTGCCATCGTCACCGACGCGGCCCCACGGGTTGGTGGACTCGACCATTTGCCTCATTCTTTTCTGTTGGCTCAACTGCCAGCGCCGTTTAGCCTACACATCAGCAGTCTCTCCGCGACATCGAATGCGCAGACCCTTATCGGATTGTGATGTTTGCGCTCAATGCCATGTGAACCCGGATAGGGCTCTAGTTTGAGCCGTTGTCCAACGTGTCGACGATCTCTTGGACGACTGAGGCTACTTCCGCGGGGTTCGGTTCGGCGGGACCCCATTGAAAATAGGCGAAGTAACCAAACGATGAAATACCCACTGCCACCAGCGCGATGAGGCCAGATGCCC
>CAYXEM010000037.1:0-7837 GCA_964464045.1 uncultured Microbacteriaceae bacterium
GTTTCTCTCTGAAAACTCCCTCGCGAGCTGCGCGCCTGCACGCCGCAGAAGCTCTTCACTGTCGTGAATTGGGTCTTCGTGTGCGCTCGCTAATTCAGTGAGTGTGAGCACGGGCCACGACACCACCTCTGGTTGATCACACACGCCAGCCACGACCGCTCCCGGCACTGATTGTGCGGTGGCGAGGTGGTACAGGTAGCCGACTACTTTGCCTTTGGTGCTGGTGGGGTCAAGCCGCCCTTCCCCGGTGACCACCAAATCGACGTCGGGGAGCAACCGCCCTGCCCCCAACATGTTTCCGAGATACCGGGACCCTTCGATGATGACGCCGCGCATAAACGCGGCCAACGCCCATGCACACCCTCCTGCCGCGCCAGAGCCTGGCATTTTGTCAACGTGGGGAGTGGGGGAGAGGGTGACAAGGTGGGCAAAGGCCTCAGCGAGTGCGTCCACGTCAGAGTCACCTGCGCCTTTTTGAGGGCCAAAAACTTCGGGCGCCTTAATGAACACTTCCCTGGTGTCGGCGAGAACCGTGATTCCCTCCTTCGGAGGGTTGGGTAGGCCGGAAGGATCGATCGAGACCACTCCGCAAGCACCGGAGGCAGAGGAATTCGCACGGGAGATCGTTGCCCCCAACGCCTCGAGGGCGCCGAGACCTGCATCGCTTGTGGCAGAACCCCCGAGGGCTACTAGGATGCGAATTGCACCTTCATCGAGGGCGTGGGCAATAAGTTCGCCAAGACCGAAGCTGGTTGCCCCAATCGGGTCCGGGGTGTTCATCAGGGGAAGGCCCGACGATCGCGCCATCTCAATTACCGCGGTCTGGTCGCTCAGCATCAGCCAGGACGCCTCGACGGGTCTGCCATCTGGGCCTGTCACGAGGTGAGTCATCCAGGTGTGGTCGGGCCGGATTGAGGCGACCACGTCGAGAGTGCCTTCACCGCCATCTGCCATCGGGAGCGCAATCGCGGTGTCGGTCGGTCGAATCTCACGCCAGCCGTCGATGAGGCACTCGGTTGCTCGCACCGCGGAGACGGAGCCCTTAAAGGAATCAGGGGCGAACAGGATGGTGGTCACGCCTGCAGGTTATCGTCGAGAGGCCGTGTTGTGGCAATACTCTGAGCAGGTGGAGGTACAGGAGAGTTCAGAATCCGATGTCGCACGGATCGTCCTTGCCGCTAATCCTTCTGCGGGAGGGGGAAAGGCCGCGGCTGCAATCGAGCCGGTCGCGAAGCGTCTCGTCGCGGCGGGGTATGACGTTGTGGTGTGCACGCGAGACAACGCGGCCGAGCTCTCGAGTGCTCTTCGAGAAGAGTTGTCGAATCAACCTCGAGCCGTTGTCGCCCTCGGGGGCGACGGCACCGTCCACCTTGTCCTCAATGCTGTGGCGCCTGATTTCTCGATTCCCCTGGGAGTGATCCCCGTGGGGACTGGAAACGACATTGCACAGTCCTGGGGTATTCCAGCCGATCGAGACGATGCGCTCGGCTCACTCCTCGAGGCGCTACACGCGGAACCTCTCGTGGTGGATGTCGCGAAGTCCACACAGGCCGGAATCGACAGCTACTTTGCTGCGGTCTACTCAGCGGGCTTCGACGCAATCGTCAATGAGCGCGCGAATCACATGCGCTTCCCCAAAGGCCCCAGCAGATACACGCTGGCTCTATTGCGGGAGCTCGCGTCGTTAAGGCCAAGGCGCTATCGCCTGAGCATTGATGGCAACAGCCGGGATGTTGAGGCGCTCTTGATTGCGGTCGCTAATGGCCCGAGTTTTGGCGGTGGCATGCAGGTTGTGCCCGATGCGTCGGTTACTGACGGATTATTGGATGTCTTTATCGTTCACCCGTTACCCACTGTGCGATTCCTCGCCCTATTCCCGAAGGTCTTTAGCGGCGGACATGTGGGGCACCCGGCCGTGGAAATCGTGCAGGCGCAGGAGATCAACCTCGACGTGGATGAGGTTGTGGGCTATGCGGATGGAGAGCGGCAAGGTGAGTTGCCGGTTGCAATCATTCCCGTTCCGGGAGTGCTCTCTGTATTGGCATAAGGCTCGAGTAGCGCGGGGGCCAAGCCATGCGATACTCTTTAGCGTTGCGAATTGGCCCCATCGTATAGCGGCCTAGTACGCCGCCCTCTCACGGCGGTAACGCGGGTTCGAATCCCGCTGGGGTCACCATTTCGTTCACATGCAGGAGTGTTCCTGCCAGTGTCCAGTCTTCTGCTCTAGCCTTAAGGCGTCCATATGGTCGTCACGATGAGAGGTAACCAGTGAGCGTCCAACTCCCGCTGTGGTTTGAAATTGGCTCGCTTACCGTCATCTCGTTAGTTCTTATCGCCGACCTGGTGTACGCGCACCTTCGACCTCACCAGCCCACCAATAAAGAGTCGGCCTTGTGGGTGAGCTTCTATGTGGTGTTGGCCCTGGTCTTTGCCGGACTCATGTTCTTGTTTGCCGGTCCAAAATACGGCTCTGAGTTTCTCGCCGGGTGGATCACCGAATACAGCTTGTCGGTCGATAACTTGTTTGTCTTCGTGCTGATCATGGCCTCGTTCGCGGTGCCCAAGCGCTACCAGCAAGAAATTTTGATGGTGGGAATTTTGCTCGCCATCCTCTTCCGCGGAATCTTCATCCTGTTGGGCGCTGCCCTTATTTCTAGCTTCTCCTGGATCTTCTACATCTTTGGTCTTTTCCTGATTGTCATTGCGATCCAGCAGACGTTTACCGGGCGTGAAGACGATGAGCAGCGAGAAAACGCGATCATCGCCTACTTGCGTCGACACATCGACATGACCGATGAGTTTGACGGCATGAAAATGCGCGTCACCATCGACGGGGTGAAAAAGTGGACCCCAATCCTCCTGGTCTTCATCGCCATCGGCACCGCCGATGTGGTCTTTGCGATCGACTCAATTCCAGCCATTTATGGAATTACCAAGAGCCCGTTCATCGTCTTCACCGCAAACGTATTTGCCCTGATGGGGCTTCGACAGCTCTACTTCTTGCTCGGCCACCTCGTCGACAAGCTGCACTATCTCCACTACGGAATCGCGTTCATCCTCGCCTTTATCGGTGTGAAGTTGTTCTTCCACGCCCTGCACGAAAACGAACTGTCATTCATCAATGGCGGTCAGCATGTGAGCTGGGCGCCAGACATTGGAACCTGGACGTCGCTGATTGTGATTGTGGCGGCAATGGCGATTGCCGTGTTGGCGAGTTTGTGGAAGCTTCGCAAAGACGTCAGCACCGGTGCGATTACCCTTCCCGAGCACAAGTAGGGCCCGTCGCAATCCAGCCCACGGTGTTACTCTGGGCGGTGCTGTACTCACCGTTGATAGGCATCCGGTGGGCTGCCTAGTGACTACGACTTGGAACATTTGAGGACGTCGATGAGCAACACCACACCGAAGACCCTGGCTGAGAAAGTCTGGGCTGACCACCTTGTTAAAAAAGGCGAGAACGGTGAGCCAGACCTCATTTACATTGACCTCCACCTCGTCCACGAAGTCACCAGCCCCCAGGCGTTTGATGGCCTGCGTCAGGCTGATCGTCCTGTGCGTCGCACCGATCTGACGATTGGAACCGAAGACCACAACACCCCCACGATGGATATCGACAAACCCATCGCGGAGCCAAACTCGAGACTGCAGGTCGCCGCATTGCGCGACAACGCCAAAGAATTTGGCGTGCGCCTTCACTCGTTGGGCGATAAAGACCAGGGAATTGTGCACGTGGTCGGCCCGCAGCTTGGCCTGACCATGCCGGGCATCACGGTGGTGTGTGGAGACTCCCACACCTCCACCCACGGAGCCTTTGGCGCCATGGCTTTTGGTATTGGAACCAGTGAAGTCGAGCACGTGCTCGCCACCCAGACGTTGCCGCTGAAGCCTTTTAAGACCATGGCAATCACCGTGGAAGGTGAGCTTCGCCCAGGGGTCACCGCAAAAGACATCATTTTGGCGGTTATCGCGAAGATCGGCACCCAGGGCGGCCAAGGCTATGTCTTGGAATATCGGGGAAGTGCGATTAGGTCCCTGTCCATGGATGGCCGAATGACCATCTGCAATATGTCTATTGAGGCGGGTGCTCGTGCCGGAATGGTTGCGCCAGACGAGATCACCTTCGAGTATTTGAAAGGTCGTCCCCACGCTCCCAAGGGTGCCGAGTGGGACGAAGCCGTGTCGTACTGGAAAACCCTTCACACGGACGACGGCGCGGTCTTCGACGCGGAAGTCTTCCTCGACGCCAACGAACTAGAGCCTTTTGTGACCTGGGGGACTAACCCTGGTCAAGGGGTTCCGCTCAACGAAGCAGTGCCTGACCCTGAGTCGTTTGATAACGAAGTCGATCGTCAAGCCGCCAAGCGCGCCCTGGAATACATGGACTTAACTCCTGGGGTCAAGATGAAAGACATCCCTGTCGATGTTGTGTTTATGGGCTCGTGCACTAACTCGCGCCTGGATGATCTTCGCGCGTTCGCCTCGATCATCAAGGGGCAGAAAAAGGCAGAGGGTGTGCGAGTGATGGTGGTGCCAGGATCCGCCAAGGTGCGCATCGAGGCAGAAGCCGAAGGCCTGCACAAGGTGATTGAAGAATTTGGTGCCGAGTGGCGCTTTGCCGGATGCTCCATGTGTCTTGGAATGAACCCCGACCAGATGGAGGCCGGTCAGCGCTCAGCCTCAACCTCGAATAGGAACTTCGAAGGACGACAGGGTGCAGGAGCGAGAACCCACCTTGTCTCTCCGCTGGTTGCTGCTGCAACGGCGATTCGGGGAACGCTGTCGAGCCCGTCAGATTTGGGAATCGAATTGCCGAGCTACTCGGTCGTGAAGGCAGGTGCGTAATGGACAAGGTGAGTCTCGTACAGGGCGTGGGTGTTCCCCTTCGCCGCTCCACAGTCGACACCGACCAGATCATTCCGGCCAAGTTTCTCAAGCGCATCACCAAGACCGGCTATGACGACGCACTGTTTTATGAGTGGCGTCAAGATGATGACTTCATCTTGAACCGTGAGCCCTATACCTCGGGCAAGGTCTTAGTCACCGGCCCTGATTTTGGTACCGGCTCGTCTCGTGAGCACGCTGTGTGGGCGCTTCGAGACTTTGGTTTTGGAGCAGTAATCTCGTCGCGCTTTGGAGACATTTTCCGCGGAAACGCGGGCAAACAAGGGCTTGTGACTGCTGTTGTTCCGCAAGAGGTCATCGAGAGAATCTGGGCTGAATTAGAGGCACACCCGGGGCTCGAGGTAGCCGTGAATGTGGACACCCGTGAGGTAACTTGTGGGAACGTAACCGCCCCGTTCGAGATCGACGATTACACCCGCTGGCGGTTGATGGAAGGACTCGACGACATTGGGCTTACTCTCCGCCACGAAGATGCCATTACCGAGTTCGAGCGCACCCGCGCATCGTGGCTTCCCAAAACTCTCCCCATCCTGGAGGGGTAGGTGAACCCAGTATCGGCACTTGCCGGTAGGGACACGATGAAGCACTCCCAAGTCGACACAATCGCTTTCCGCGGCGGGAAACCGCTCAGTGGAACCGTTGAGGTGCGGGGTGCAAAGAACCTCGTCACCAAGGCGATGGTGGCCGCGCTCTTAGGCGATGGCCCGAGCGTGTTGAGCTCCGTTCCAGACATCAGTGACGTTGCTGTGGTGCGCGGACTCCTCGAAGCCCACGCCGTGGACGTCTCTGACACTGCCCCTGGACAGATCACCCTTGACCCGCGCGGGGTGAAGTCGGCCCACTTTGCAGAAATCGACGCACACGCAGGCTCCAGTCGAATCCCCATCCTTTTTTGTGGCCCACTCCTGCACCAGCTGGGCGAGGCCTTTATCCCAGACCTCGGTGGCTGCCACATCGGTGACCGTCCCATTGACTTCCACCTCAATGCCCTTCGCGCTTTTGGGGCAGAGCTCGAAAAGTCACCCTCTGGTATTGCGCTTCGCGCCCCCAATGGGCTCCAAGGGGCCCAGGTTGAGCTTCCCTTCCCCAGTGTGGGTGCCACCGAACAGGTGTTGCTGACGGCGACCCGGGCAAAGGGAGTTACCGAGCTTCGAAACGCTGCAATCGAACCAGAGATCATGGACTTGATTGCCATCTTGCAGAAGATGGGTGCGGTAATTTCAGTCGAGACCAACCGAGTCATCCTGATTGAAGGCGTTGACCGGATGCGTGGCTACCAGCACACCGCAATTCCCGACCGCTCTGAAGCGGCTAGTTGGGCGGCTGCGGCACTGGCGACCAGGGGAAATATCTTCGTCAAGGGCGCCAACCAGCTCGATTTGATGACCTTCCTTAACGTCTATCGAAAAGTCGGTGGCGAGTTCACCATCACCGATGAGGGCATTGAATTCCGCCACCCCGGTGGCGAGCTCAACCACGTGGTGATCGAAACCGACGTCCACCCGGGATTCATGACCGACTGGCAACAGCCCATGGTGGTTGCGCTCACTCAAGCCACAGGTCAGTCGATTGTGCACGAGACGGTGTATGAAAACCGCTTCGGCTTCACCTCTGCGTTAAACGAAATGGGTGCAGACATCACCGTCCACCAGGACGGAATTGCCAGCATTACCCGCCGAGTGCCCAGGCGTCCGCTGGAGCAGGCTGCCGTGATCAACGGTCCGACTCCCCTTCACGGCGCCAACATTCGAGTGCCCGACCTCCGCGGAGGATTTAGCCACGTCATCGCAGCCGTCGCCGCGGAAGGCGAATCAGTGGTGACCAATGTGGGGATCATCTCTCGTGGATATGAGCACCTACTCGACAAGCTTGAATCCTTGGGAGCGTCTCTCGAACTGAGAGACTAAGTCCTGTGTCGACGAAGCGCTCAGGCCCCGGGCCCTGGTGGCGACTTGCCCAAATTGTGATCCTGCCGCTGTTTAACGCGTTTGTGACCATGCGCCTTAAGCCAGGCTCCACCTTGCCCACAGAGGGCCCCTTCATCGTTGCCCCCAACCACTACAGCGAAATCGACCCTGTGGTGATGGGTGTTGCGGTGTGGAAGCTGGGTCGGACACCTCGCTTTCTCGCCAAGGCGTCACTGTTTCGAATCCCTGTGTTGGGCTTCTACCTGCGAAAGACAGGACAGATCCCGGTTGAGCGAGAGGCCAGGGGAAACAGCGCCATTGATGCTGCCCACCAACTGATGAACTCGGGCCAAGGTGTAATTGTCTATCCAGAGGGAACCCTCACGAGGCAGCCCGAGCTGTGGCCGATGCGAGGAAAGTCTGGCGCTATTCGGATGGCGCTTGAAACAGGAATTCCTTTGTACCCGGCGGCGCACTGGGGAACCCAGAACCTCATGGCTCGCTATGGCAAGAAAATTACGGTGCGCCCCCGTCCCGTCATCGACGTCGTGATCGGGCAGCCAATGGATTTGTCTCAATACCAGGGAAAAACGGCCTCGAAAGAGCTTTTGGATCAAGCCACCAACGATTTGATGCTCCAGATCCAAGCGTTGGTATCTGAGCTTCGAGGCGAGCCTGCCCCGAAGAAAATCTTCGAACCCGGCACAATTACTTCCGGGAGGTCATAAATGCGCGTCGCCGTTATCGGATCAGGATCGTGGGGAACCACGTTCGCCAAAATTCTTGCCGACGCCGGCTCCGAGGTCACGATGTGGGCCAGACGAGACGAGCTTGCCCGTGAGATTCGAGAAACCGGGCGAAACTCGGACTATCTTCCAGGAATTAACCTTCCCGGATCACTCCATGCGACCTCGTCGCTTGCCGACGCTCTAGACGGCGCCGAACAGGTGTACCTGGCGGTTCCAAGCCAGACCCTTCGATCAAACCTCGAGCACATCAAAGACCAGCTCTCAGGCAAGATCGTCGTC
>CAYXEM010000038.1:0-7696 GCA_964464045.1 uncultured Microbacteriaceae bacterium
TTTTGGTGCGGTTTTAAGGGGCGCTTTGGTGGAGTCAAATCCTTTCGAATTTGTTGGTCTGACATACGACGATGTGATGTTGCTGCCTGCACACACAGATGTCATCCCCTCTCAAGCCAATACGTCCACCAGGCTCACGAAGCGCATCACCATGCACGCGCCGCTGATCTCGGCGGCGATGGACACCGTCACAGAAGCACGCATGGCCATCGCTATGGCTCGCCAGGGCGGTATCGGAGTACTCCACCGCAACATGTCAATTGATGACCAAGTTGAGGCTGCTGACAAGGTCAAGCGCAGTGAGTCGGGAATGATTACCAACCCCGTCACTATTACTCCCGATGCAACGGTCGCCGAAGTCGATGAGATTTGTGGACGCTTCCGCGTCTCGGGTCTTCCTGTTGTAGAAGGCGATGGCAAGTTAGTCGGAATTGTCACCAACCGCGATATGCGCTTCGTATCTGCGGAGGACGCCCCCAACACCCTTGTTCGCGACGTGATGACCAGCGACAAGCTCGTCACCGCCAAAGAAGGCATCAAGCCTGAGGAAGCGCTCGCTCTTTTTGCCGCACACAAGATTGAAAAACTTCCCCTCGTTGACGACAAGGGTCGCCTGCGGGGTTTGATTACCGTGAAGGACTTCGACAAGTCGGAGAAATATCCTTTCGCCACCAAAGATGACCAGGGTCGACTCCGCGTCGCTGCGGCAATTGGTTTCTTTGGTGACGCGTGGGAGCGCGCATGTGGTCTGCGCGACGTGGGTGTTGACGTCATTGTTGTTGACACCGCTAACGGCGACAGCAGCGGAGTGCTCGACATTATTGGGCGACTCAAGTCCGATTCCTCGTTTGATGGAATCGACGTGATTGGCGGCAATGTGGCAACCCGCGATGGCGCCGAAGCGTTGATTTCTGCGGGTGCCGATGCAATCAAGGTGGGCGTGGGGCCAGGTTCTATTTGCACCACCCGTGTTGTTGCCGGTGTTGGTGTTCCCCAGGTCACTGCAGTCTGGGAAGCATCTCGTGCCGCCATTCCTGCCGGGGTTCCCGTGATTGCTGATGGTGGATTGCAGTATTCGGGCGATATTGCCAAGGCACTAGTGGCTGGAGCGGATTCGGTAATGCTTGGTTCCTTGCTTGCGGGAACCGATGAGTCTCCAGGAGATTTGACCTTTGTGGATGGCAAGCAATTCAAGAATTACCGAGGAATGGGATCTCTTGGAGCACTGCAGCGCCGAGGAGAAAAGACCTCTTATTCCAGGGACCGCTACTTCCAAGCGGACGTGCCAAGTGATGAGCAACTCATCGCTGAAGGTATCGAGGGCCAGGTTCCCTACCGCGGTCCACTGGGTTCGGTGGTGTACCAACTGCTGGGTGGGCTGCGCCAGTCGATGTTCTACACCGGCGCCGCAACCATTGAAGAGTTGAAGGTGCGTGGCAAATTTGTGCGCATCACTGCAGCCGGCCTCAAAGAATCCCACCCACACGATGTCCACCGCGTGGTGGAAGCGCCTAACTACCGCCGTTAACAAAGTCGTCGCTGCCTGGTGGCACTAGGCTTACGGGGTGAGTGAGCTAGAAATCGGCCGTGGCAAACGTGCCCGCCGAGCATACGGATTAGACGATATTGCCGTCATTCCTTCTCGTCGTACCCGCGACCCTGAAGACGTGTCTCTGGAGTGGACGATTGATGCAATCGGCTTCAAGATTCCCGTGGTTGCCGCGCCCATGGATTCAGTCATGTCGCCCCAGACTGCGATTGCACTCGGCAAACTCGGTGGTCTCGGTGTTCTTAACCTCGAGGGCCTCTGGACGCGCTACGACGACGCCGAGTCGATTTTCCGTCAGATCCAGTCGGTGCCGGAAGCAGAAGCCACTGCGCTGATGCAGCGGTTGTATCAAGAGCCAATCAAGCCAGAGCTCATTCGTCGTCGCCTCGACGAGGTCCGAGAAGCAGGCGTTCCTGTTGCAGGCGCTCTCAGCCCCCAGCGCACTCAAGAGTTTTACGAAACCGTGGTTGCTGCACACCCCGACATGTTTGTCATCCGCGGAACCACCGTGAGTGCTGAGCACGTGAGCAGCAGTGAGCGCGAAGCTCTCAATCTCAAAGAATTCATCTACCAACTCGATGTCCCCGTCATCGTGGGAGGTGCAGCCACCTACACCGCCGCCCTCCATCTAATGCGAACCGGTGCAGCTGGTGTATTGGTCGGCTTCGGCGGAGGAGCAGCCTCGACCACCAGGTTGACCTTGGGCATTCAAGCCCCCATGGCGTCCACGATTTCTGACGTTGCCGCTGCCCGCCGCGATTACCTCGACGAGTCCGGTGGACGCTACGTCCACGTCATCGCCGATGGTGGTTTGGGAACAAGCGGCAACATTGTTGCTGCAATCGCATCCGGCGCAGACGCCGTCATGCTTGGCACCACGCTTGCCCGTGCAGCGGAAGCACCGGGTGCTGGGTGGCACTGGGGTCCAGAGGCACACCACGCTCACCTGCCACGGGGAAACCGCGTGCACGTAGGAGTGGCCGGAACACTTGAAGAAGTGTTGTTTGGCCCAGCCGACCGCGCGGAGGGAATTAGCAACCTGATGGGTGCGCTTCGACACTCAATGGCGACGTGTGGATACACCGACGTGAAGGATTTCCAGCGCGTCGACGTTGTCATCCGCCACTAATTCACTGGTCGTCCAGGCTTAGTCCGTATCGTCGTGACCAGAAACACTATGAGCACATTCTGGAGCGTTGCCAAGCGTCCGAAATGGATCGGCGCACTGTTATTCGCGCTTGCCGTGGCCAGTGTGTTTGCGTTGCTGGGGCAGTGGCAATGGCAGCGAAGCGTCGACACCGCAACGGTGCTAGAGCGTGAGACAGAAATAGCCGTTGAGCTCGACTCAGTTGCCACCCCCCAATCCATCATTACCTCGGATGCGAGCGGCCGAATGGTCAGCGTTGAGTGCGAAGTGCAACAAGGCGATGATGTGTGGCTTTCTCACCGCACACTTCCCGAGGGCACCGGCGACTGGCTGGTACGCCACTGCGTGACCCCCGAGGGGAACTCCCTCGCCATCGCTGCCGGATGGCTCCCCGGAGGAGGCGGCATGGATCTGCCGGTCGTCTCGAGTGCCTCATCCTTTGAAGGTCGCTACGTTCCGACCGAGTCACCACAAAGCTCGGACTTTGAAAATGGCGAGCGCAGGGCACTTTCCGTGGCAGAACTGATCAATCTGTGGGACAACCCCGGCCCTGTATACGGCGGGTATGTGGTCGCGAGTGAGGCACCCGAGGGATTGGCCGTTATTTCAACGACCCCGCCCTCGACGGAGCGGGTGCTCAATTGGTTGAACATCTTCTATGCAGCAGAGTGGGTCATTTTTGCCGGCTTCGCGCTCTACCTCTGGTACCGCTTGGTGCGTGATCAGTGGGAGCGTGAGCTGGAATCTGACCAGGCGCTCGCGGAATAGGATGGTCGATATGGCTGGTCCCACATCAAACGCGCAGGCGAACACCGCTAAGTCTCTGCCAGGTGCGCTGTCGTTCTACCGCTTCTCGTCCTATGTGACCGGTGTGCTCTTGCTGTTGTTGAGCGTGGAAATGGTCGCAAAATACGGCTTCGGTTATGAGGTCGAAATGTTTGGCGAGCGTGGTCCTGTTGCCATGGTTCCAGACGGCCAAGTAGAAGCGTTTAACTTCTCCCAAGCAATCTTGATTGCCCACGGTTGGTTCTATGTGGTCTACCTCTTCGCCTCCTTCAGGGTGTGGTCGCTGATGCGGTGGCCGTTCTGGCGATTCCTCTGGCTAGCCTCCGGCGGCCTCTTCCCCTTCCTCTCCTTCTTTATTGAGCACTACGCGACCCGCATCGTAAGAGGACACCTCGAGCAGGTGAGCCCTTCATGAGCGAGCAGGTAACCCCCCGCCCGGTATTGGTCGTCGACTTTGGCGCGCAGTATGCGCAGTTGATTGCTCGGCGCGTGCGAGAAGCAGGCGTCTACTCGGAACTTGTTCCCCACTCGATTTCCGCAGACGAGATTGCGGCGAAAAACCCGCTTGCTCTGGTGTTAAGTGGAGGACCCTCAAGCGTCTACGAAGAAGGCTCACCCGAGCTTGACCCGAAGGTATTTGATCTTGACCTGCCCATCTTTGGTATTTGCTACGGCTTCCAGGTCATGGCCCAAGCACTCGGCGGCGAAGTAGCCCACACGGGTGGACGCGAATACGGTCGCACGGAAGCAACAGTTCTTGACTCACATGACCCGCTGCTTAAGGGCCAGCCTGGAACCCAAACCACGTGGATGAGCCACGGAGACCAAGTTCGACAGGCTCCTCCTGGATTCCACGTGCTGGCCAAGACCGACGCCACCCCTGTGGCGGCCTTTGGTGACGCCTCGTCAAGGCGATACGGAGTGCAGTGGCACCCCGAGGTGAAGCATTCTGACTTCGGCCAAGACGTGTTAGAAAACTTCCTCCACGACATCGCAGGACTATCCAACGACTGGAACTCCGGCAACGTGATTGCCTCTCAAGTCGAGCAGATTCGCGCCCAAGTCGGTGACGCGAAAGTAATTTGTGGTCTCTCCGGTGGAGTCGACTCCGCTGTGGCAGCGGCTCTGGTCCACAAAGCAGTGGGCGACCAGTTGGTCTGCGTCTTTGTCGACCACGGTTTGCTGCGGGCGGGTGAGCGCGAACAGGTTGAGCGTGACTTTGTGAACGCAACGGGTGTGCGCCTGGTCACGGTTGACGCGAAGGATAAGTTCCTCGGTGAGCTTGCCGGAGTGAGCGAGCCAGAAGCGAAGCGCAAGATCATCGGCCGCGAATTCATTCGCACCTTTGAAGACGCTGCTGCTCAGCTGGTCAAGGAAGCCCAAGACTCCAACGCCGAAGTGAAGTTCCTCGTCCAGGGAACCCTCTATCCAGACGTTGTCGAAAGTGGCGGAGGCTCGGGAACTGCCGTGATTAAGAGCCACCACAACGTCGGTGGTCTGCCCGACGACCTCGAGTTCGAATTGGTCGAGCCGTTGAAGACCTTGTTTAAAGATGAGGTGCGACAGATTGGTCGCGAGCTGGGGTTGCCAGAAGCAATCGTGTCACGCCACCCCTTCCCGGGTCCAGGCCTTGGAATCCGCATCATCGGTGAGGTCAATGAGGAACGTCTCGAAATCTTGCGGGCCGCAGATGCGATCGTTCGAGAAGAGCTCACCGCCGCCGGGGTAGACGCAGAGATTTGGCAGTGCCCCGTCGTCTTGCTCGCCGACGTGCGCTCAGTAGGTGTGCAGGGCGATGGCAGGACCTATGGCCACCCAATTGTGCTTCGCCCCGTCTCCAGCGAGGACGCGATGACGGCGGACTGGACGAGGCTCGACTACGAACTTCTCGCCCACATCTCCAACCGCATTACCAACGAGGTGTCAGATGTGAACCGCGTGGTTCTTGACATTACGTCAAAGCCGCCCGGCACCATTGAATGGGAGTAGCACCGGGCGGCTTTTAGACGTCTTGGTTAGTCGCCCCGCAGAATCGCGAGGATGCGCAGGATTTCGACGTAGAGCCACACCACGGTGACCACAATGCCGAAGGCTGCTTGCCAGCCATAGATTTCGGGTGCGCCCTTTTCGACCCCATTTTTCACCGATTCAAAGTCGAGAACCAGTGAATACACGGCCAGCAGCACGATGACCACTCCGAGCAGCAACCCGAGTGGGATGCCCATGAAGGTCACGCTGCGAAGACCAAACATTGAGTCGGTTGCCCCGAAAATCATCAATCCGAAGTTCACCAGCGAGAAGGCGGCATAGCCAACCATTCCCACGATGAACATCTTGGTGAGCCTCGGCGATGAGCGAAGGGTTCCGTTGAGGAACAAGAACAAGGTCACGCCCACCACGGCAAGTGTTCCAAACACCGCCTGGGTCACAATGCCATCCCACATGCTGTTGAAGATGGCGGAAATGCCACCGACAAACAGACCTTGCGCTGCCGCGTAGCTGAGAACCAAGCCACGAGACGGGGTCTTCTTGAAGATGTTGACCAAGGCCAATACGAAACCGGCGATTGCTCCGATGAGGGCAAGACCTGGCAGGACCCACCCCACGAGTGCGCCGGCAAGCAGCACGCCGAAGGTGATCAGGGTCTTCATAATGGTGTCGTTGTAGCTCATCCGTCCGGTGTCAGACGGGGTCGCTGCGGGACGGCCATACATCTCATCGAGCTGTTCCAAGCTGATGGGCTGGCGGCCGGTGTCGCTAAAGACAGCCGAACGGCTAAATGCGGGGTTTGATGACGCCATGTCGTCAATCACTCCTTCTAGTCGTATGCGCCCCAATCAGGAGCGCGTATTCAGTGTATTCAGAAGGCTTGAAAAATCCTTCGAGTTAGCCCCAGGCGTAATGAGAATTAGGGCCAGAAGGGGTTTTCTGCCCAAATGGTGAGCAGCGCCGTGATGACCACCGCGTAGCTGGCAAGCCATAGCCAGCCAAGCCCTATCGAGAGCCAGGCAAGAGTGGTGCCAGATTGGTCCGATTGGCGGATTTGGCGAAGGGCAACGTAGCCAAACGGCATTGCCAGAGGGCTTGCTACGAGTGCTGCGAGAAAAGCAAGGATTGAGAGAATGTTCCAGCGCTTGCCGCGGTGGGATGGTGCATCGACCTCATCGACAACACTCTCCGTGTCGGCAGGCATCGTTACGCGGACATCACTCACAGGCCCAGGCTAGTCGGGTCAGGCCTGGTGGGTGGTGGTGCATAGACTGAGTGTCCGATGTCACTTGCCGAATCTCCCCTCCTCGAGGGCCTAAACGACCGCCAAGCAGAAGCTGTCAGCTATCGGGGCCAAGCACTCCTTATTGTTGCTGGCGCTGGTTCTGGAAAAACCAGCGTGCTCACCAGGCGCATTGCCTCACTGATTGCCGGCAAGGAAGCATGGCCGAGCCAAATTCTCGCCATCACCTTCACTAATAAGGCCGCGGGAGAAATGCGCGAGCGCGTCGGTGGGTTCCTCGGTGAAGCAGCGGAGGGAATGTGGATTTCGACGTTCCACTCGGCCTGTGTTCGCATCCTCCGCACCGAAGCGGAGAGATTTGGCTACACCAAAGCCTTCACCATTTATGACTCGGGTGACCAGCGCGCACTGCTCAAGCGCATCATCAGGGAGCGCGGCTCCGATCGCTTAGGGCTCACACCCGCGAGCGTCTCGGGAAAAATGTCGAGGCTGAAAAACGAACTCGTCGATGTGGATGGTTACCGCTCGCGGGTGAACGACTCTGACCCCAACGATGTGGAGTTCTTCCAAATTTGGGGTGAGTATCAGGCTGAACTTGCCCGCTCACAAGCGTTCGACTTCGACGACCTCATCGTGCACACGGTGCACCTGTTTAGGGCGTTTCCTGAAGTAGCAGCGGTGTATCGCAGGCGATTCCGCCACATTTTGGTCGATGAGTACCAAGACACCAACCATGCCCAATATGCGCTCATTCGAGAACTCACTAAGCCTGTTCCACCCGAGCTTGTGCCCGAAGGCGCTCCCGACGATCAACGCCAAAACGGCCTCGCAGCCCCCACCTTGACCGTGGTGGGTGACTCAGACCAGTCGATTTACGCCTTCCGCGGTGCCGATATTCGCAACATCATCGAGTTCGAGCGCGACTTCCCCGGCGCCAAGGTGGTCTTGTTGGAGCAGAACTACCGCTCCAAGCAAAACATCC
>CAYXEM010000039.1:0-7612 GCA_964464045.1 uncultured Microbacteriaceae bacterium
GATTCCGGCACTTGATTTTGCTCACCGACAGATTCCTGCCCATGGAACGATGGCTGTCGACTTTGAAGCACGAGTAGATTTTCACCGCCTCCGGGATTACCGCTTGGGTCGTGCGATGGATGCTCTGCGCGATAGTGGTGTGGGCGCGTTCCTTCTCTTTGACTTTTACAACATTCGCTACGTCACCCAGACCTGGATCGGTGGGGCCCTCGGCGACAAGATGTCGCGCTATGCCCTGCTCATGCCAGACGGAAAACCCCACGTGTGGGACTTTGGATCAGCGGCTAAGCACCACCGTCTCTTCGCTCCGTGGTTGCACGAGGGCCACTCCCACGCAGGCATGTTGGGACTTCGTGGAGCCATTCACCCGGATGTGGGATTGATGCGTGAGGCCGTTACCTACATTAAAGGCATGCTCACCGACGCCGGAGTGGTCAATGACCCGATTGGCGTCGACATTGTGGAGCCCGCGTTCTTATTTGAAATGCAGCGTCAAGGTCTTGAGGTGCGAGACATTCAGCAGGACATGTTGGGAGCACGTGCGATTAAGAACCCCGACGAAATCATGTTGCTGTCCCAAGCTGCCGCGATGGTCGACGGCGTCTACCAAGACATTGTTGATGTGTTGAAGCCTGGAATTCGCGAGAACGAAATCGTCGCTCTGGCTGCAAAGCGGCTCTATGAGATGGGCTCTGACCAGGTCGAAGCGATCAACTCGGTGTCTGGTGAGCGGTGTAATCCACACCCCCACAACTTCACGGACAAAATCATCCGTCCGGGTGACCAAGCATTCTTCGACATTATTCACTCGTTCAACGGATACCGCACCTGTTACTACCGAACCTTCTCAGTGGGTAGTTCAACGCCGGCACAACACGACGCGTACACCAAGGCACGCGAATGGATGGACCTCGCCATTGACAAGGTCAAGCCCGGAGTGGGAACGGATGAAGTTGCCGCGTTATGGCCAAAGGCCACAGATCTCGGCTTTGCCAACGAAATGGAAGCCTTCGGTTTGCAATTTGGTCACGGTCTAGGCCTTGGCCTGCACGAGCGCCCCATCATCTCCAGATTGAACTCGATGACCAACCCGGTAGAGATCGAAGAGGGAATGGTGTTTGCACTTGAAACCTATTGCCCTGCAAGCGACGGAATTTCGGCCGCACGAATCGAAGAGGAAGTAGTGATTACGTCCTCGGGAGCCCAGGTGCTCACCAGGTTCCCTGCACAAGAACTGTTTGTGGCGAACCCTTACTAAGCGTTTCTTTTTCCTTTCCATTGGGAGTGTGGGCCCGGCGCAAGTCGGGCCCACACTCTTTTTAGCACGCGCACAAAAAAGGGCCCGCGACATAATCGCCGCGGGCCCTTCAGTACTAGAAGTGTTAGCTCTTCCAGATGGTCTTGAAGTTGCAGAACTCGCGGATACCGGGAGCTCCGAGCTCTCGGCCAAAGCCTGAGTCCTTAACTCCGCCGAAGGGGAGCTCGGGATAGGAAATGGTCATTCCGTTGAGGAAGACCGCTCCCGCCTCGATGTTCTTGATGAAGAACTCTTCGTCGGAAGCGTCGGTAGTCCACAATGCCGAACTCAGACCAAAGGTGGTCTGGTTTGCGACCTCGGCTGCCTCTTCACGTGTAGAAATTTTGTAGACACTTGCCACAGGGCCGAAGGCTTCTTCCATGACAAGGCGCATGGACTCATCGAGCCCATCCAAAACGGTGGGTTCGTAGAACCAGCCATCGCGCTCGGGTGCCTTGCCGCCAGTCAGCACGCGGGCGCCCTTTGCGACCGCATCATCGACGAGTTCAGCGATTTCTTGGCGACCCTTTTCGGTGGCCAATGGGCCAATCTGCGTGGCCTCGTCAAGCGGGTCTCCGACTACCAGAGCGCCCATCTTTTCGGCAAACTTCTCGACAAACTCGTCATACACATCTGCGTGGACAATAAAACGCTTTCCTGCGATGCACGACTGTCCGTTGTTGTTGACACGTGCGGTGACCGCTACGGTACTTGCCTGTTCGATATCCGCAGAAGGCATAACGATAAATGCGTCAGAGCCACCCAGCTCCATCACGGCCTTCTTGATGTTTGAACCGGCGCGACCGGCGACGGCGCGACCGGCTGGTTCGGAACCAGTCAGAGTCACAGCCTTAATGCGGCGGTCATCGATCAGTCCCGCCACGGGACCTGCGCCAGTGAGGATCGTGGTGAAGGAGCCGTCAGGGAATCCACCTCGCGTGAACAATGAGTCGAGATACATTGCGGACTCAGGGACGTTAGAGGCGTGCTTCAGCAGTCCGGTGTTTCCTGCCATAAGTGCGGGAGCCGCAAAGCGAATGACCTGCCAGAGTGGGTAATTCCAGGGCATGACCGCCAAAACCACTCCAAGCGGCTGGTAGTGCAGGTAGGCCTGGCTCGCTCCAACAACCGATGGGTCTTCGAGGGGCTCATCAGCCAAGAAGTTTTCGGCATTGTCTGCGTAGAAGCGCATGTTCTTGGCGCACTTGAGCACCTCACCTACCGACTGAGAAATGGGCTTACCCATTTCGATGGTGATCATCCTGGCAAGCTCATCGACTTCGGCTTCGAGGATGTCGGCGCTGGCCTTCATCCACTGCGCACGCTGGGCATAGGTGGTTGCTTTCAACGCTTCATACGCCGCTTGGGTCTTCGCGACTCGGGCTTCGACCTCAGCGGAATCGTGTTCTACGAATTCCCGGATAGTCTCACCGGTCGCTGGGTTAGTGACTGCAATGGCCATAAATTTCTCTTCTCTCGCATCCGGTGATGACCGTCATTGGTCGACGCACACCGACGTGTATTCGGCTCTGTGTTCAATTATCCCGCCCTGAAGGTGTCTACTCCTACATAACACCCAAAGGTCGCTTCGTCCCGTGCAGGCGAGCCCCCCAGAACACTTCGGCCCACGTCGGGACCGAAGTGATCACAACTTCACCACAACACTTCGGCTTTGTATACATTCTGGTCCTTAAAGTGGCAAATATCAAGGCAATTTGGACCCATTGCCCCCAAATTGGATACATCTAGTCCTCTGCGCCGCGCCCCAGCGGGTGCCCACAATTGATCTAGGAATCCGCCTCACCACTGGCCGCTGACCGAGAAACGATCATTCACCGGGGAGCCTGCTCGAATTGTTATCGAATTCGTGTTTTTCCAGAGCCCGGCAAAGTGTATTGTGTCAGTTGACACTCTGTGGACGACGGCGTTGCGAGAGTTAACGCTCCTGGCCTCGTCGATGGAGAACCGAACATCGTAATGAGGAGGGGCAATATGGATGCCGAGCGTCTCGCTGGCAAGAAAGCACTAATAACTGGTGGCGCGCAGGGTATGGGCGCCGCTATCGCAAAGCACTGGGCAGCTCAAGGAGCAGCCGTCTGCGTCGCTGACATCAATGAAGAAGGCGTCGCCGCAGTAGCTCAAGAGATTCGTGACGCGGGTGGTACCGCCACTCACTTCAAGCTCGACGTGACCAACGAAGAGCAGGCAGAGGCCGTCGTTGCACACGTGGTCAAGGAATTCGGGGAAATCAACCTCCTGCTCAACAACGCAGGTGTCAATAAGCCCACCATGTTCCCAGACACCCCCAAAGAGAACTATGACTTCATCATGAACGTCAACGCATGGGGCAAGTTCAACGTGATGCGCGCTGTGTCGAAGCAAATGATTGCCCAAGGAAAGCGCGACTACCCTTACAAGATCATTAACGTGGGCTCGATCGCCTCACGCATGTCCTTCGACGACATCATCCCCTACTCGATGGCAAAGCACGCAGTACTCGCGCTGATTCGCGGTGGCGCAAAGGCCTTGGCTCCACACGGCATCACCGTCAACGGATACGGTCCCGGTGTTGTGCGCACGGAAATGTGGGAACAGCTCGACAAAGATCTCGTGGAAATCGGAAAGTTTGCGAAGCCGGGCCAGTCGATGGACTCCCTCGCCGCAAACGACATCGAGCTCAAGCGGTATTCCTATCCTGATGACATCATCGGCACCGCGTCCTACCTGGCAAGCCAAGAAAGTGACTACATGACTGGTCAGCTGATCATGATTGACGGTGGAATGGTCTTCCAGTAAGGACCAAACTCAAAAGGGCGGCCAGCTGGAGACCTGGCCGCCCTTTTGCTTTCTAGTGACCTGGCATGATTGCCTCATGTTTGCTGCCCAATTCATTTTCACCCCTGGCACCTACGACGAAGAGTTCCACGAGCTCGACCAATCAATCGACAACTTTGCACAAAGCCTCGAGGGCTTCCGCGGGGTCGACAAGTGGGTCTCGCCAGACGGCACGCGCCAAAACTCGATCTACTACTGGGCAGATCGGGAATCACTCTCGGAATTCTCGAGTTTCCCGGACCACCTCACCGCAAAGAAACGCTATTCGGAGTGGTACGACTCGTACCAGGTGATCATCTCTGAAGTAGTTGCCCAGTATGGCGATGGCGGCGAGAACCACCCCTTAACTTCGGTTAAAAGCTAAATTCTAGAGCCTGAAGACTTGGCCAGACCGCGAAAATCACGGTGATGGGCAAGATGATGAGGACCAGTGGGATCAGCATCCACACCTCGGCTTTTCCTGCCCTCTCTACAATCCCTCGAAGGCGTTGAAGCCTCGAATCAGAACTATGGGCCCTCACCACCTCGGCTAGGGGCGCACCCCGCTCCAGGGCCTGAGCGAGGTGTTCTGTTAGTGATTGAATTTCGTCGACGCCAAGGCTCTGTGCAGATTCAGTGAGTGTGGCCGCTAACGGTTTTCCCGCGTCCACAAGACGCAGAACGCGCGACCACTCCCTGGCGAGCTCGCCGCTTCCTCGCTGCGCCACTCTCCGCAGTGCCCCCGGCAGGGACTCTCCAGCTGCCAGCGCAAGGGACAGCAGCTCCAACACAGTAGGAAATTCCTCACTTAATCGCTGTTTTCTCTTTTTGCCTAGCTGGCGAAGGTGTCGGTCAAACAGCCCCACTCCTGCCACTGCTCCAATGACAGAAACCACCGCAATAGATAGCCCGGGAACACCAGGCCTGCTCAGCCACACACCAAGCGCCAGCCCAGCGCCCCCAATCAATCCGCCTAGGGCGGCAAGAAGTCGTCGTACCTTACACTCTGCAACCGAGTAGCCCACACCCGATTGGGCGAGAGTGTCCACTCCCCCGGACATCACCCGCTCAAGCCATTCAGATCCCTTCTGCACTACCGGCCCCATCACAACGCCAGCAATAACGAGAGGATCCCCACTGTGGGGAGAGAGCACTGCTCTCGCGTCGTGGGACACATCTCGAAGCTGATGAGCGACCCGCTCCACGACGCCAACAGTCTTATTCACCCGAGGAGCACGCCCCGGCGCGACCAGCGCCACGATGCCTACCAGAGTGAGAGGGGCGCTCAACAGCACGAGCAGGAGCAAGGAGGGTGGTAGCGCAGGGGTCATCGAGCAAACCACCGCTCATCCTCAGGAAGACGGCCGAGCCTCGCCATCATTCGATAAGCAACCACACTGGCCGCTGCGCCAGCAAGCAATAGCCCTGAGCCAGAAGCGGATGAGTAGGCCGCAAGTGTTTCTGGTCGGCCAGAGATCACCAGGAGGACAAGCCAAGGAGCAGACACTCCAAGCTTTGAGGCGGCCCGGATCCAGGACTGTTTAGCCAGTGCTTCCTCGCGCACGGCAATGTCTGCTCGAACGCTCGATTGCAGGCTCTCTAACACCGCGGGTAGTTCTCGACCCCCTACCTCGTGAGCCATCCGGAGCGCTTCAATAATCCGATCGGCAATTGGGTTTGAAAGATTCCCCTTCAAATTTGTCAGCGCCTCGTCAAGGAGAAAGCCGCGCTCCAGGTCGGCTGTGAACGTGTGAAAAGGAGAGTGCAATTCTGGCGGCACACGATTGGCCGTCAGCCGCAGGGCCTCCGCAACTCCTGCTCCCGAGCGCACCGCTTGCCGAATATGGTCGACGACTCCTGGCCACATCGAACGAAGCCTCCGCTCTCTAGCCGACAGCGCACTGTGGACAATTGCGCGCCCCATAAACAGGGTTGCCAGGATGGCCAGTGGCGCGAGAACGGCAATTGGCCACACGATCCAGACCACTGCGCCGACGAGCATGGAAAATCCCAGCCACGCCCCAATAGTTGCCTTCGGCGACAGAGAAGCCCATCCGGCTCGCTCCATCTGAGCTGCCAGGCTCGACAATGCTGTCCCCGACAATGTCGGCCGCGCAACACTCTTGCTTGGCGACCAGAAAGAAAGCCATACCCCAGCGATAAATAGCCCTACTACACCGACGAGCCAAGCGACTAGTCCTCCCATGACTGAGACACCTTTTCGAGTTTGCCCTCTCGCCTCGTGAAGATGGCATGTGATGTCACGTCGCCACTGCCATCGACGCCTGTAGGACTCACGATTTCTCGCACCTGTCGCGCGCCAGTTGAGAGCAGTTCGACGTGGACCACTAGGTCAATCACAGAAGCCACTGTGGGCGCCACGAACGAGCGGTCAATGTTGCCTCCTGCCAGTAGCGGCAAGGTACACAACTTCCCAAGGGCATCTGGTCCCGAGCGCGCGTGAATCGTGCATGCTCCCGGTAGTCCAGAGTTCAATGCAATGAGAAGGTCAAGCGCCTCTGCCTCGCGTACTTCGCCCACCACGATGCGATCCGGCCTCATTCGAAGGGCCTCCTTCACCAGGCGCCGAAGCGTCACCTCACCGGTTCCCTCCAAGCTCGGACCACGGCACTGCAAGCCCACGTGATCAGGAATCGCTAGATCCAGTTCGAAGGTTTCCTCCACGCTGACCACGCGCTCTGCCGGCGGAGCTTCCCGAAGAAGGGTTTGCAGCATGGTGGTTTTTCCTGCCTGGGTCGCGCCCGAGACCAGGATGGTCCGACCCGAGCGAACCGCTTGGGTCAGAAAGTCCGCTGCCTCCCCGCTCAACACCTCTCGCTCGACGAGATCACTGAGGTTTCGAACGCGCTTGGAAAACTTCCGGATGTTAATCGACCAATGGCTTTTTGTAATGTCAGGTATCACTACGTGAACCCGAGACCCATCGGCCAGCGATGCATCCACGAATGGTTGCGACACGTCAACTCGCCTACCGGTGGGACGAAGCATCCGCTCCACCAAGTCACGCACTTCCTCTGCTGACAACTCAACGTCCACTTTCTGGCTCACTCCGAGGCGAGCGACAAATATGGCGTCTGGTGCGTTAATCCAAATTTCTTCGATATCGGGGTCGTCTAGGAACTTTTGCAGGGGACCAAGCCCAGACAAAGACGAGGCCACCTCGCGCGTAATGCGCGCTTCATCGGCATCGCCCCAGCCACCTTCACCAATTAGCGCCTCTGAGTAGCGTGCGACTTCAGTTCGGATAATTGAATCGAGGTGGCCCTCGCCGGGTTGGCCCGCCTGATGTACGACCCGTTCTGTGAGGGTACGAACCAAGGAATCGTCGAAGGAATTCACCCCTACAGAGTTGCT
The DNA here is from genome assembly GCA_964464045.1 of uncultured Microbacteriaceae bacterium. GTDB lineage: Bacteria > Actinomycetota > Actinomycetes > Actinomycetales > Microbacteriaceae > Pontimonas. The sequence goes on from CAYXEM010000039.1 coordinate 7,487, forward strand.
GGCTCGAGCCTTAGCAGGAGAAAGTTATCCCCACATGTGCCTGGCTTGGAGGTCAGTAGAATAAAGAGCCTTGCGGGAGTGGTGAAATTGGCAGACACGCAGGATTTAGGTTCCTGTGCCTTCGGG
>CAYXEM010000040.1:0-7451 GCA_964464045.1 uncultured Microbacteriaceae bacterium
TTCCCTGACACGGAAGAGGTCACTGGTTCGAACCCAGTATCGCCCACCATTTACTAGTCCGCGGTAGCTACTATTTGGGCGTCTGGGGTGTGTAGATTCGGCTTATGGATCCGCTTGAATCGCTCATCACCAGCCCCTTCTGGGGGCCTTTGCTGGTCGTTGTCGCCATTTGGACTGTGGTGTGGAAGGGAATTGCCCTCTACACCGCTGGAAAGAATCAACAAAAGAATTGGTTTGTGGTGTTGTTGTTGCTCAACGACCTGGGAATCTTGTCGATGGTGTATCTGAAATGGTTCCAAAAGCGAGCACGCTTCTAGACCTCTATTTCTCGACCCGCCCCAATTTCGGCGGAGGGGCCTGGTTATCGTTTCCTAGACTTGCGGAATGAGTAACCCATACGTCTTTACTGCATTGTTGTCGCTGGCACTGTGGGCCGTGATCGTGAAGCCTGCGTTTGAACAAGACACCCTCTTGGCGTGGGTGGCAACCATCTTCTTGGTCGGCTGGGGAATTTTCGGATTGGCCTATTCGGCTCGCGGGCAAAAAGGTAAGGACGACTCCGGCAAGTAGGCTGGGGGAGTCCTACCGCCTCAAAGGAGTCAGTTGTCCGAGTCACCTGCCAACGCGCCCGTCACCATCGACAGTGCGATTAACGGCGCCGAACTATTTGCCGATCCGAGTGTGGTTGCACTTCGCCAAAACGGAGTACTCGTTGACCGTGCCACCGAGTTGTCCGCAGGTGATGTCGTAGAGCCCGTGCTGATTGGCTCGCCAGATGGCCTCGACATTCTCAGGCACTCGGCCGCACACGTTCTTGCACAGGCCGTCCAGGGTATGCGCGGCGACGCCAGGCTCGGCATTGGCCCGCCCATCACCGATGGCTTCTACTACGACTTTGATGTCGAGGAGCCGTTCACGCCAGAAGAGCTCAAGCAGCTCTCAAAGAGCATGCAAAGAATTGTCAACCAGGGTCAGCGTTTTGTGCGTCGAGTAGTGAGCGACGACGAGGCACGCGCAGAACTTGCCCACGAGCCCTACAAACTAGAGCTCATTGGTCTTAAGTCTTCGGCTTCTGCGGGAACCGACAACGAAAGTGTTGAGGTTGGTTCGGGTGAACTGACCATTTACGACAATGTTGATCCAAAGACCGGTGAGACGGTGTGGAAGGACCTCTGCCGCGGCCCGCATCTGCCCAGCACCAAGCTCATCTCCAACGGTTTCGAGCTCACTAGGGTCGCTGCCGCCTACTGGAGGGGTAAGGAAACCAACCCTCAACTTCAGCGCATCTATGGAACCGCCTGGCCCACCAAGGACGAACTGCGCGACCACTTGGAGCGCCTTGAGGAAGCTAAGCGACGCGACCACCGAAAGATTGGTGCGGAGCTTGATCTCTTTAGCTTCCCGGAAGAAATCGGCTCTGGACTGCCTGTGTTCCACCCCAAGGGCGGTGTCATTCGACGCGTGATGGAGGATTACTCCAGGAAGCGTCACGAAGAAGCAGGCTACGACTTCGTCTATGCGCCCCATATCTCCAAGGCAGACCTATTTTCTGTGAGTGGACATCTCTCCTGGTACAAGGAGGGAATGTTCCCTCCCATGCACGTGGACGAGCAGCGAAACGAAGCCGGGGAGATCACCCGACAGGGCGTGGACTATTACCTGAAGCCAATGAACTGCCCGTTCCACATTCTTGTGTATCGCTCGAGGCAGCGCTCATACCGAGAACTTCCGCTTCGAATGTTCGAGTTTGGGTCGGTATATCGCTACGAAAAGTCTGGTGTGGTGCACGGGCTCACCCGTGTTAGGGGAATGACCCAAGACGATGCCCACATTTTCACAACCCGAGACACCCTCGAACAAGAACTCACGGGCGTCTTGAACTTCGTGTTGGGGCTTCTGTCTGACTATGGCCTCACTGACTTCTACCTGGAGCTCTCAACTCGCGACGAAGAAAGCGACAAGTTCGTCGGGAGCGACCAGCTCTGGGAGGAAGCGACAGGAATTCTTGAGCGCGTGGCGACCTCCTCTGGCCTCGAGCTCGTCCCCGATCCAGGGGGAGCAGCCTTCTACGGCCCGAAGATTTCGGTACAAGCGCGAGACGCGATTGGCCGAAGCTGGCAAATGTCGACGATTCAGCTTGACTTCAACCTTCCCGAGCGATTCGAGCTGGAATACCAGGCAGCGGATGGATCGCGCGAGCGCCCGATCATGATTCACCGAGCACTCTTTGGCTCTATTGAGCGCTTCTTCGGGGTACTCACCGAACACTATGCAGGGGCTTTCCCCGCGTGGCTCGCACCTGTCCAGGTCGTTGGTATTCCAATTGCGGAGGAGTTTGCGCCGTACCTTGCTGAGGTGATCGAGACACTCAAAGCACAGGGAATCCGTGCTGAGTTAGACGACTCTGACGACCGCATGCAGAAGAAGATTCGAACCCATACGAAGCAAAAGGTTCCGTACCTGCTGATTGCCGGTGAGGAGGACCGCAGCCAAAACGCTGTGAGCTTCCGATTCCGTGATGGTTCACAAGATAACGGCGTACCCATCGAGCAAGCCGTTGAGCGCATCAAGAAGGCGATTGCAGAACGCCTCGATGACTGATCAGCCAGATGGAGTGTTGCGAGACGCCTGGGAAATCCCAGGTGTTCCTGACTCGTTCCAGCGATTGTGGGTGCCCCACCGCATTGGATACATCCACGGAAATGATGGTCGCACGCCAGGGGAGTGCGTTTTTTGTGTGGCGAAAGATCTACCCGATGAGGACAATCTCGTGGTGCACGAGGGCGAACATTGTTACGTCGTGTTAAACCTGTTCCCCTACAACCCTGGCCACCTATTAGTGTGTCCGAACAGGCACATCGGCCAATATGACGAGGCAAGTGAAGCAGAAACTGCCGAAATTGCGTCGTTAACCAAGCGGTCCATGCAGTTGTTGCGAGAAGTCGCAGGAGCCCACGGATTCAACATTGGGATGAATCAAGGTCGGGTTGCCGGGGCGGGTATTGAAGAACACCTGCACCAGCACGTTGTGCCCAGGTGGGGTCAGGATTCAAACTTCTTCCCCATTATCGCCAAAACCAAAGCAATGCCCCAGTTGTTGGGTGATATTCGAGACCAGCTTCGTTCAGCTTGGTCTCAGTAGGTCCAATAGAATTTTCAAAGGTTTTCGGGCACAGTGCCCATGTTGAGGAGAGTCATAGATGTCTAAGGATCAGGCAGCACAGACCGGTAGCGCGCGCGTAAAGCGCGGTTTGGCGGAAATGCTCAAGGGTGGCGTCATTATGGACGTTGTCACGGCAGATCAGGCGAAAATCGCTGAGGACGCTGGCGCAGTAGCGGTGATGGCGCTCGAGCGTGTTCCTGCCGACATTCGAGCTGAGGGCGGCGTGGCTCGAATGAGCGACCCTGATCTAATCGACGGCATCATCAACGCAGTCTCGATTCCCGTGATGGCGAAGGCTCGCATCGGACACTTCGTAGAAGCTCAGGTCCTCCAGGAGCTTGGCGTGGACTACATTGACGAGTCCGAAGTATTGAGTCCTGCCGACTATGTCAACCACATCGACAAGTGGCCGTTCACGGTTCCCTTTGTCTGCGGTGCGACCAATTTGGGTGAAGCCCTTCGTCGCATTACCGAAGGTGCTGCCATGGTGCGCTCCAAGGGTGAAGCAGGAACAGGCGATGTATCTGAGGCGACAAAGCACATCCGCATGATTCGCGGCCAAATCAACGAATTGCGCTCCAAGAACCCCGATGAGCTCTACGTTGCGGCAAAGGAACTCCAGGCCCCCTATGAACTTGTTGCTGAGGTGGCAGCCACTGGCCAACTTCCCGTGGTGTTATTCACCGCCGGTGGTGTTGCGACGCCAGCGGACGCAGCGATGATGATGCAGCTTGGGGCCGACGGCGTGTTCGTGGGCTCAGGCATTTTCAAGTCGGGTGATCCCGCTTCTCGTGCTGCGGCAATCGTTCAAGCGACTGCCCAGTACAACGACCCAGCAGTCATCGCAAAGGTGTCGCGCGGATTGGGAGAGGCAATGGTCGGCATCAACGTAGCGGACCTGCCTGCACCCCACCGCCTCGCTGAACGTGGGTGGTAGTCCACTCATCGGTGTACTCGCGCTCCAGGGTGATGTGCGTGAACACCGAGAGATGTTGGAGTCGTTAGGCGCCGACGTCGTCGAAGTCCGCACCCCGGGGCAACTGTTAGGCATTCGCGGCCTTGTTCTTCCCGGTGGCGAATCCAGTGTGATGGACAAGCTCACCAGACTGTTCGGGCTGAGAGAGCCGCTCATTGAATTGATTGGTCAGGGCATTCCGGTTCTTGGAACCTGCGCGGGAATGATCATGGTGGCAGGGGAAATCGACGATGCCATTGAGGGTCAACAAAATCTAGGCGGGCTTGACATCACGGTGCGTCGAAACGCGTTTGGAACCCAGCGCGACTCCTTCGATGTGTCACTACGCGTTGATGACTACGGGCCTGATTCGGTTGATGTGTCGTTTATTCGCGCCCCGGCTGTCACTCGCGTGGGTGAGGGTGTACGCGCTCTGTCGACACTCGATGATGGCCGAGTAGTCGCGGTAGCAAATGACACCATCACGGCGCTTGCCTTCCACCCAGAAGTGACCGGGGAAACCCGATTCCACCAGCGACTGATCGAAAAGGCTCGGGCGTGGACTGGGCCCACCGCCGCGTAGCAAGCCGACTACACTAACCACGATTGGCCATTGCGCCAAGGATTACTACACGTGAGGACGAGATGTCAGGTCATTCCAAGTGGGCAACCACAAAGCACAAGAAGGCTGCTATCGACGCGAAACGCGCGAAGTCGTTTGCGAAGTTGATTAAGAACATTGAAGTAGCAGCAAAGATTGGCGGTGCTGACCTGGCGGGTAACCCAACCCTCGCTGACGCCGTCCAGAAGGCGAAGAAGACCTCTGTTCCCAACGACAACATTGATCGCGCTATTAAGCGCGGTGCCGGTCTCACGGGTGACGCGATCGATTACCAAACGATCATGTATGAAGGCTATGCACCTGGCGGAGTCGCAATGTTGATCGAGTGTCTTACCGACAACAAAAACCGTGCCGCGGCAGAAGTACGCACAATCATGAGCCGGAACGGCGGCACGATGGCCGACCCCGGAAGTGTTGCCTACAACTTCCACCGAAAAGGCGTAATCGCAATCACCAAGACCGATGGGCTCACTGAAGACGACGTGTTGAGTGCGGTCCTGGAATCTGGCGCTGAAGAAGTAATCGACCGCGGAGCGGGCTTCGAAGTAATCACTGACCCCTCAGAGCTGGTAGCTAATCGTGAAGCCATCCAGGCAGCTGGAATTGACTACGACCAGGCCGAAGCAGAGTTTGTCGCCACGGTCACGGTGGCCCCGGAATTGGAGGGCGCGAAGAAAATTTTCAACCTGATTGATGCGCTCGAAGACTGCGACGACGTTCAAAACGTGTTTACCAACATGGACATCAGCGACGAGTTGCAGGCGGCGCTCGACCAAGAAGACTAAGCCGTATGCGGATACTCGGTGTCGACCCTGGTTTGACCCGACTCGGCGTCGGTGTGGTTGATAACCCTCGCGCCAAAGACGTCTCGATGGTGGATGTCACGGTGTTGATGACACCGTCCGACTGGGACATCAGTAGGCGACTGCACTCCATGCAGGAAGGTGTCGCGGCCCTGCTCGATCAGCATCGGCCAGATGTCGTGGTGATTGAACGGGTGTTCGCGCAACACAATGTCCGCACAGTGATGGGAACAGCTCAAGTCAGTGGAATTGTGATGGCGTTGGCGTTTGAACGTTCCATTACTGTGTCGCATCGGACCCCCAGCGAGGTGAAAGCTGCGGTGACCGGTTATGGAGGTGCAAAGAAGCCGCAGGTGGGCGCCATGGTGAAGACAATCCTCGGTCTGGACGAAATTCCGAAACCGGCGGACGCGGCAGACGCCCTCGCGTTGGCAATTACCGAGGCGTGGCGGGGAGGCGCACCGGTGGCCGCAAACAGCGGCTCGGAGACTCCTGCTCAACGTGCGTGGCGCGAAGCGCTAAGTAAGAGTGCGCAAAATAAGCTAACTAAGTGATTTCCACCCTTCGCGGCGTCCTGTTGTCTCTGAGTGCTCAGAGCGTTGTAGTGGACGTTCACGGCGTAGGTATGAAAGTTTTTGTACCTGCTCGAACCTCCGCGGTCATGCGCACTGGCGAGGAAGTAACACTCCACACCACCTTGATCGTGCGCGAAGATGACCTCAGCTTGTACGGCTTTAGCGCGGCCGAAGAGCGTGACACGTTTGATTTGCTGTGTTCTGTCAACGGGGTTGGGCCCAAATCTGCGCTTGGAGTGTTGAACGAGATGTCCGTTGATGACATCGCTCACGCAGTTGCCTCCGATAACGACCAAGCGTTCAAAGCTGTTTCTGGAATTGGGCCAAAAACCGCGAAACTCATTGCTCTTTCCCTCCAGGGCAAGATCGCCGCGGCAGGGCCGAGTGTCCCGAAAGGCTCTGTGGATAACAGGATTGCTCCTGCCGATCACACCGCTATCGTGCAGGCCCTAGTGGGACTTGGTTGGTCTGAGAAAGTCGCCAAGAAGGGTGTAGCCGACATGATTGAGCAGCTGCCAGAAGGCGCCGATTCTTCGGTCGCGGCACTGGTCAAGCGCGCGCTCCAACTCCTTGGACCACAGACAAGCCGTGAGGACTTCTCGTGAGTGACCACGACGCAGTAAGCCCTGAACTAGCGGGGGAGAGCGAGCTCCAGTTTGAGGGTGCGCTGCGGCCGAGTTCGCTTGGTGAGTTCATCGGCCAATCTAAGGTTCGGGATCAGCTTGCGTTATTGCTCAAAGCCGCCGAAATGGAAAAGCGGAGTCCTGACCATATTTTGTTGGCGGGACCGCCAGGGCTGGGCAAGACGACTCTGGCCATGATCGTTGCGGAGGAAACAAAATCTCCGCTCCGTATTTCAAGTGGTCCTGCAATCCAGCACGCGGGAGATCTTGCAGCTGTGTTGTCCTCGCTGACGCCTGGCGAGGTTCTGTTCATCGATGAGATTCACCGTATGGCGCGGCCCGCGGAAGAAATGCTGTACCTCGCGATGGAAGACTTCCGTATTGACATCATGGTCGGAAAAGGCCCAGGTGCGACCACGGTTCCGCTCGAATTGGCGCCGTTTACCCTCGTCGGAGCGACCACACGTTCTGGGCTCTTGCCCAACCCTTTACGAGACAGGTTTGGTTTTACCGCGAATATGGAGTTCTACTCCGACGCTGAACTCACTGAGGTCGTGAGACGCTCCGCTGCGGTGTTGGACATTGAGATCACTGAGGACGCACTTGCCGAGATCGCCAAGCGCTCACGTGGAACACCCCGCATCGCCAACAGGCTGCTGCGCCGTGTACGGGATTATTCACTCGTTCACGGTGGCTCGGCATCACTCGAG
>CAYXEM010000041.1:0-7439 GCA_964464045.1 uncultured Microbacteriaceae bacterium
CCCCCGACATCCACGGTGTAAACGTGGCGCTCTAACCAACTGAGCTACAGGCCCCTGTAGCCACACCATCGTATACCGCTTAGACACCCTGGGCGCGCACATGACCTCCCGCCCGGGTCTAGACTTTTAACCGAACTCGAAGCGGGCGACCCTCGCTGTCGAGGAACTTCTTGGAGGACTCTCCCAACACAGGAATGAGGTCACCGATGGCTGTCAACGACCAAGACCCGTACTCGTTTACTCCGATGGATTCGGACCCACAAGAAACGCAAGAGTGGCGGCAGTCGCTTGATGGCGTGGTGGCTCAATCTGGGCACCAGCGTGGACGAGAAATCATGCTTGCTCTGCTCAAGCATTCAAAAGACTTGCACCTGGGTGTGCCGATGGTTCCTACCACCGACTACATCAACACCATCGCCCCCGAGAACGAACCCGAATTCCCGGGTGACGAAGACATGGAGCGTCGCTATCGCTCGTGGATTCGTTGGAACGCAGCAATCATGGTTCACCGCGCCCAGCGCCCAGGCGTGTCCGTCGGTGGCCACATCTCGACCTATGCCTCATCTGCATCGCTGTACGAAGTCGGTGAGAACCACTTCTTCCGCGGCCCCGACCACGCTGGTGGTGGAGACCAGGTGTTCTTCCAAGGCCACGCAGCTCCTGGAATGTATGCACGAGCATTTTTGGAAGGTCGACTGAGCGAGTCCCAACTCGAGGGCTTCCGCCAAGAAAAGTCCCACCCCAGCGGTGGCTTAAGCTCATACCCTCACCCGCGCCTGATGCCAGATTTCTGGCAGTTCCCCACCGTGTCGATGGGTCTTGGCCCCATCAACGCGATCTACCAGGCACAGTCCAACCGCTACCTCCACAACCGAGGCATCAAGGACACCTCCGACCAGCACGTCTGGGCCTTCCTGGGTGATGGCGAAATGGACGAGGTCGAATCGCGCGGTCAGCTCCACGTTGCCGCCAACGAAGGCCTCGACAACCTCACCTTCGTCGTCAACGCGAACCTTCAACGCCTCGATGGTCCGGTTCGTGGAAACGGAAAGATTATCCAGGAGCTCGAGAGTTACTTCCGCGGAGCCGGCTGGAACGTGATCAAAGTCATCTGGGGTCGCGAATGGGATGCCCTGCTGCAAAACGACCACGACGGCGCTCTTCGCGATTTGATGAACCGCACCCCCGATGGTGACTTCCAGACCTATAAGGCTGAAAGCGGAGCGTTCATCCGTGAGAACTTCTTTGGACGCGACCCCCGCACCGCGAAGATGGTTGAGTCCTGGTCGGATGAAGACATCTGGCGTCTTCGCCGCGGTGGTCACGACTACAACAAGGTCTATGCCGCGTTTAAGGCTGCCACCGAGCACAAGGGTCAGCCCACCTTGATCATCGCGAAGACCGTCAAGGGGTATGGCCTCGGCCCAAGCTTCGAGGGTCGAAACGCGACCCACCAGATGAAGAAGATGACTCTGGATAACTTGAAGGCATTCCGCGACGACATGCGCATCCCCATCACGGACGCCCAGCTCGAAGCAGACCCCTACCAGGCGCCCTTCTACCACCCTGGTGAATCTGACGAGGCAATCCAGTACCTGCAGGAGCGCCGCCGCGAACTCGGTGGTTATGTTCCCGAGCGTCGCAGCAAATATGTCGACGTGCAGCTTCCCTCATCAGACGCGTACAAGATCGCCAAGGGCGGCTCGGGTAAGCAAGAAGTGGCCACCACCATGGCCTTTGCTCGAATGTTCAAAGACTTGCTCAAGGACAAGGGCTTTGGTCACCGCTTCGTGCCCGTCATTCCGGATGAGGCTCGTACCTTCGGTATGGACGCCTACTTCCCCACCCAGAAGATCTATAACCCGAATGGCCAGAACTACCTCTCGGTGGACCGCGAACTTCTCCTTGCCTATAAGGAAGGTCCAGAAGGTCAGATTCTGCTTCCTGGTATTAACGAAGCAGGCGCGATGTCGCAGTTCTTGGCTGCAGGAACCGCCTACGCCACACACGGCCAGCCTCTGGTTCCGGTCTATGTCTTCTACTCGATGTTTGGCTTCCAGCGCACAGGCGATCAGTTCTGGGCATCAGGTGACCAGATGGCTCGTGGATTCATCATTGGCGCAACGGCTGGTCGCACCACGCTGACCGGTGAAGGTCTGCAGCACGGTGATGGCCACTCGCACATGATCTCGGCCACTAACCCGGCTGTCGTCTCCTACGACCCCGCCTATGGCTACGAAATCGCCCACATTGTGGAGTCTGGCTTGGACCGCATGTACGGTGGCCACCACGACGACCCGAACGTCATGTACTACCTCACGGTGTACAACGAGCCCATCGTTCAGCCTGCTGAGCCAGAGGGTGTCGACGTCGAGGGAATCGTGAAGGGTATTCACCTGATTTCGACCGCATCCGAGAAGCTCGCGTCTCACGCGCAGATCCTCGCCTCGGGCGTGGCTGTTCCGTGGGCCTATGAGGCCCAGGAGCTCCTGGCCAAGGACTGGGGAGTATCGGCAGACATTTGGTCGGTCACCTCGTGGACCGAGCTTCGCCGAGACGGACTACGCGCTGAAGAGCACAATTTCCTTAACCCGCAAGCAGAGAAGAAGGTTCCCTACCTGACCCAGAAGCTCTCTGGAGCACAGGGCCCCTTCATTGGTGTGAGCGACTTTAACCACCAGGTCCAAGACCAAATCCGTCCCTTCGTCCCCGGCGACTACGCCACCTTGGGCGCAGACGGATTTGGCTTTAGTGACACCCGCCAGGCAGCACGCCGCTTCTTCCACATCGATGGACCATCGATTGTGGTTCGGGTGCTGCAGCAGCTGGCTGAGCGTGGTGAAATCGACGCATCTCTCTCGGCCCAGGCCATTGAGAAGTACAAACTTCACGATGTAACGGCCGGCACCAGCGGCTCGTTTGGTGGAGACGCGTAAGAGCTTTTACGACGATGTCGAAAAAGAACACGCTGGAGTGGCTTCGAGGCGCTTCTGGGGAACTATCCACCCAGACGCTTTCGAGGCTGGAAAAAGACCTGGCGTGGTATCGGGCAATGCCTGCGAGCAGGCGATCTGCCGTGGGACTAGTGGCTCAAGCAGGTATCAATTCCTTCATTCGCTGGTTTGAAAACCCGAAATCGACTGCGTCAATTGCCCAAGATGTGTTTGGGGCTGCCCCCCGAGAGCTTCTTCGCTCGGTGAGCTTGCAGCAAACCTTGCAACTGATCAAGTTGACCGTTGAAGTGGTGGAAGAACACATTCGTGAGGGTCGAGAAGACCTCCACGAAGCAATCTTGTTGTATTCGAGAGAGCTCGCCTTTGCTGCGGCAGATGTCTATGCCCGCGCTGCCGAAGCCAGAGGGCTGTGGGATCAGCGCCTCGAAGCCCTGGTTGTCGATTCCATCCTTGCCGGTGAATATGACCAAGAACTCCCCAGCCGTATCGCAGCGTTGGGCTGGAGTGGAAACGGAGACGTCGCCGTCCTAGTCGGCACGCCTCCTCGTCATACCGACCCAGAGCAAATCCGACGAGTCGCCAAGACCTTAAATGTCGATGTGCTCATTGGCGTTCAAGGCTCGAGAATGGTGGTGGTCATTGGACACCGCCTCCACCAAGAAGGCCAGCCTGTCGTGCCACCGGTTCCGTTCTTCCAAATTGCCAAAGAAATGGATGAGTTCTTTGGCCCAGGAGCTTTAGTGCTAGGCCCCACGGTGGAAACGATCTTGGAGGCAGTTGATAGTGCCAAAGCAGCACTCTCTGGCTTTGCCGTCTCCCCCGCGCTTCGCGTGATTCCACGACCCGTACTCGCCGATGACATGCTGCCCGAGCGCGCCATTGCAGGAGATGTATTGGCCCGACAGGTCTTAGTCACCGAGGTCTATGAGCAACTTCGCGACCACCCGCTTGATCTACTGCAGACGGTGTGGACCTACTTTGAAACGGGTCACTCGCTCGAGGCCACCTCCAAAGAGTTGTTCATCCACGCGAACACCGTGCGCTACCGCTTGAAAAAGGTCACCGACGCCCTCGACTATGACCCCTCTGAGCCCAGGGACTCGCTCATCCTCCACGCGGCCATAGTCCTGGGACGCATCAGCGAGAAGCCCCAGGGGCGAAAGAAGCTCGATGAGATGCCTGTCGAGCTAGAAAACGAGGCGTAGTAGGCCATCTACTACGAATTCTGAGGTTTATACCTTGTGGCTGCCAATTACGGCTACACGGTAACTCGCCACACTAGAGGGATGCGCATCATCGTTGCGCCCGGTCAGGGCTCTCAAAAACCAGGTTTTCTCACCCCGTGGCTCGCTGTTCCAGGCGTCGAAGACACCCTTCGCCGCTGGTCAGACATCACGGGCATTGACTTAATCCTCCACGGCACCGAATCAGACGCCGACACCATTCGAGACACCAAAGTGGCACAACCGCTCATCGTGGCGGCGGGATTGATCACGGGACGCGCACTCCAGGCGAAGCTCGAGGGCGAAACTCTCGCCTACGCCGGACACTCGGTGGGTGAATTCACCGCCACCGCTCTTGCCGGCGTTCTCAGCGACGACGACGCGATGGCGTTAGTGGCTACTCGAGGTCGCGCCATGGCCGAGGCCGCGGCACAGGTAGAAACCGGAATGGCTGCCGTGTTGGGTCTGGAATACGACCAACTGGCCCCCCAGCTTGAGGCCAAGGGCCTCGTGCCTGCAAACGTTAACGGTGGCGGGCAAATTGTGGCAGCGGGAGAAAAGTCAGCACTGGCAGAGCTTAAAGACAACCCACCCGAGGGGGCGCGCGTAATTCCCCTCGACGTGGCAGGTGCGTTCCACACCCACTTCATGTCGAGCGCTGTCGAGGCATTGGCTGCCGCAGCAGAGAGCGTGGCAGTGTCTGACCCCACTGCGGTGCTCTATACCAACCGTGACGGCTCAAAGGTCGCCTCCGGAGCCCAGATGGTGGAGTTCTTGATTGGCCAGGTGGCAAACCCCGTGCGATGGGATTTGTGCATGGAGTCCTTTGCCCGCGATGGTGTCACCGACTTGGTAGAGCTTGCTCCCGCAGGAGCGCTGGTGGGACTCGCAAAGCGCGCCCTGAAGGACCTTGGCACCACAAAGCTAGACTTGCCAGAGCAGCTCGATAGCTTCTCTGACTAAGGATTTCGTTGATGCCTACTCTCAATCAGCCCACTGGTCCCGCCCATTCGCGCATTTACGCGCTCGGTGCCGCGCGAGGCGACCTCTCTGTCCCCAACGACGACCTGGTGGGACCAATTGACTCCTCGGATGAGTGGATTCGCCAGCGCACCGGAATTATCGAACGAAAGAGGGCATCAGCAGAGGTTGAAGCAGTCGACCTTGCTGAAATAGCGGCAAAAGAAGCAATCGACAAGGCAGGGATTAAGCCCGCCGATATCGACGCGGTGATCGTGGCGACGATCTCAAACACCGTGCAAACTCCGTCGCTCGCGAGCCTGCTCTGTGACCGCATCGGTGCGACACCCGCCCCGGCCTACGACATTTCTGCCGCCTGTGCGGGATACACCTACGGCATTGCCCAAGCAGACGCGCTTATTCGCGGTGGCATTGCCAAATATGTCCTCGTCGTGGGCGCTGAAAAGCTGTCAACGGTGGCAAACCCCGCCGACCGCTCCATTTCCTTCCTCCTTGGCGACGGAGCGGGAGCTGCCGTGTTAGGACCCTCGGACGAGCCAGGGGTGGGCCCCACCCTCTGGGGATCTGATGGCTCCAAGTGGGGCGCTGTGGGCATGGACCGTGACCTCAAAGGCGCCTTCGACGACCCAGAGGGCGAGTGGCCCACTCTTCGCCAAGACGGTCAAACCGTGTTCCGTTGGGCAGTCTGGGAAATGGCCAAAGTTGCCAAAGAAGCAGTCGAAAAGTCGGGCATTAAGCCGGAAGATCTCACCGCCTTTGTCCCCCACCAGGCCAATATGCGCATCATTGATGAATTTGCCAAGCAGTTGGGCTTACCCGAGTCGGTACTAATCGCCAAGGACATTCAAACCACAGGAAACACCTCGGCCGCGTCGATTCCTTTGGCAATGCACCGCCTCTTAGAAGAACACCCAGAGGCATCGGGTGGCTATGCACTCGAAATTGGATTTGGCGCAGGATTGGTATTCGGCGCGCAAGTCGTCAAAATGCCCTAAAACCTGTGTTTTAGGACCCCAAACCTTACAATTGAACACTGGCTAGAGCACTTACCAACACATACGAAAGAGGTTCCCCCTAATGGCCCACACCACTGAAGACGTCCTCGCAGGTCTCGCAGAACTCATCAACGACGAGACCGGCATCGCCGTGGACCAGGTTGAAATGGACAAGTCCTTCACCGACGACCTCGACATCGACTCGATCTCGATGATGACCATCGTTGTCAACGCTGAAGAGAAGTTCGACGTCAAGATTCCAGACGACGAGGTAAAGAACCTCATCACCGTCAAGGACGCTGTCGACTTCATCACCAACAACCAGTAATTCGTCCCGTGGGGGCCTCGGCCCCCACGGAGTTTTTCTCAGGGAGGCCCCTATGACCACCGTGGTCGTCACCGGTATTGGCGCAACGACGCCGCTTGGTGGAACTGCACAAGAGACCTGGAAGGCTCTGCTTGCAGGCGAATCAGGTATTCGCACGATGGAACACGAGTGGGTGGCCAAGTACGACATCCCTGTCACCTTCGCCGGTGAGGTGAAGGTGAAGGCGGTTGATGTGTTGGAGCGCGTCGAGGTAAAACGCCTTGACCCATCCGCTCAGCTGGCTCTGATTTCTGCCCGCGAAGCGTGGGCTGACTCTGGTTTAGAGGGGGTGGACCCCGAACGTGTTCTCGTCGACTACGCCACCGGTATTGGTGGGCTGTGGACGCTTCTTGATGGCTGGGATGTCCTGAAAGAAAAAGGACCCCGTCGCGTCCTCCCGATGACAATTCCCATGCTGATGCCAAACGCGTCTGCTGCTGCAGTGAGCATGGACCTCCAAGCTCGTGCAGGTGCGCGCACCGTTGTCTCTGCCTGTGCGTCGGGCACCGAATCCATCGCAAACGCATATGAGCACCTCCAACTAGGCCTAGCCGACGTCGTTGTCGCCGGTGGCACGGAAGCCGTCGTTCACCCCCTCCCCATCGCAGCATTTGCGGCCATGCAGGCGCTCAGCAAGCGAAATGATGACCCCGCACGGGCATCTCGTCCCTACGACATCGACCGCGACGGCTTCGTCCTCGGGGAAGGCTCAGCAACGCTGATCCTGGAGACCAAGGAGCACGCTGAAGCCCGTGGCGCCAAGATTTACGCAGAGCTCGCAGGTGGTGCTGTCACCTCCGATAGCTACCACATCACCGCGCCAGATCCAGAAGGCCTTGGTGCGTCGCGTGCGGTTGTTGCCGCTCTCGAGCAGGCCGGTGCTACCCCCGACGAGGTAGCTCACATCAACGCTCACGCC
>CAYXEM010000042.1:0-7378 GCA_964464045.1 uncultured Microbacteriaceae bacterium
GACGGCATCGTCTTCGCTGGGAGCGCCCACGACTTCGATGCTGATGTTGTGGCTCGAGCCCTCAGCGTCCGCCTGAAGTCCACGTGCAAGCTCTAGGCAGACGTTGGTCAGCTCGGCAGTAAAGACGTCCTGGCTTGGGCTCACACCAGATGCCCCTGATGCCATCAACGTAACTTGGTCGTTGGTTGACATACATCCGTCTGAATCCAAGCGGTCAAAACTCACTCGGGTCGCCTCGCGCAGGGCCCGGTCCAGTGCGTCCGAGGGCAGATCCGCATCGGTGGTGATGACGACCAACATGGTGGCCAGTCCCGGCGCCAACATTCCTGCGCCCTTTGCCATTCCGCCGATCGTGACAGTGGTGCCCTCGACTTCGAAGGTGACCACGGAGCGCTTCGGGACAGAGTCTGTGGTCATAATCGCCCGAGAAGAAAGCTCGCCTGCTTCGCTGGTGGAGTCGAGCATCGACACTGCCAGCGGAATCGCGTTAATCACAGCACCCGCGGGTAGCGGCTCACCAATAAGGCCGGTGGAGCACACCAAAACATCGCCGGCACTCACCTGGTCTCCACCCATGACGATTGCCTCATCACTAAGTGCTTCAGCAGTCACTTCGGCGGTCTTGTGGGTGAGCTGGAACCCCTCAGGGCCGGTAAAACAGTTAGCGCCCCCGGAATTGAGCACCACGGCCTTGACCTGGCCATCAGAGATTGCCACCTTCGACCACTTGATGGGGTGAGCCTGGGCGCGGTTAGAGGTAAACACGGCAGCACCCGAGCGAAGTGGGCCGTCGTTGACGACAATCGTGAAGTCTTCACTATCGCGTGAGGACAACCCTGCGTTTACCGAACCAGCCCTAAACCCTTGCGCCGCAGTGACACTCACGGCGCTACTCCGTTTGCGCTGAGACCAGCCTGCTCATCTAATCCGAGGGCGATGTTCAGCGATTGAATTGCCGCTCCGGCGGTGCCCTTGACGAGATTGTCAATGGCACTCACGACGGTGACGTACCCCGTTGACTCATCAACCGCAGCAGAAATCGACACCGCGTTACTTCCCAAGACACTTCCGGTCGAGGGCTGGGCGCCGGGGCGATAGTCGATAAACGCCTCTCCCGCGTAGGCGTCATCGAAGGCGGCGTTAACGTCTGACATACCCGCGCCATCGCTCAATGGAGCAGTGCTTACCGCGAGTATGCCCCGCGAAAGCGGAACCAAGATCGGAGTCATCGTGAGGCCAAGCTCGCTCTTGCCCGCAGAGGCCCGTCCAAGCGACTGGAGGATTTCTGGGATGTGACGGTGGGTGCCCCCTACCGCATACGCCATTGCCGACGAGAGTCGCTCGCTCGCCAGGAGATCTTCCCTCAACGACCGTCCCGCACCACTGGGTGCGACAGACAGCGTTGACACCAGGTGGCGAGTATCAACTAGGCCTTTGTGGACGAGTGGCGCGAGGGCAAAAGTAATGGCACTGGCATTACACCCTGGAGCAGCAATACGGGTGGCGCCCACAAGGCCATCGCGTTGCTTAGAACCATCGGCCAATACAAGCTCTGGCATTCCGTAAGTCCACGGTTCGGCGAATTCTCCGCCGTAATACTTTTCCCACGCCGACTTGTCGGTGAGCCTGCGGTCCGCACCGAGGTCCACCACGGTCAATTCTGGGTTGTGCTCCACCAACTGGGCACCGAGCGTCGCTGAATGCCCATGAGGTAGCGCCAACACGACTACGTCGTGGGCGGCCAAAACAGAGACATCTGTTGCCTGGAACGTCGAATCCCCCGCGCTTCGCAGGTTGGGGTGGACTTCTCGCACTGAGCGACCTTCGTTGCTGTGGGCGGCGAGTACGCCCAACTCAAAGTGCGGATGGTCGGCAACCAGCCTGGCCATCTCTCCACCGGCATAGCCACTGGCTCCGGCGATTGCGATACGAAGACTCATGAATAAACCTTAAAGCAGTAGGTGAAGGTATAGGGCGCGGAGTGAAAAGAAATTACCCGCGGAGCGTGGCGCCAAATCGCTTGGCCGCTACCGCAAGTCCCGCTTCTTTCGACTCCGTCGCCTCAGCTTGGGTCAGGGTTCGATCTCCCGCGCGGAATCGCAGAGCAAAGGTCAGCGAGTGCTTACCCTCTTCGACGCCGTCTCCGGCATACACATCAGTGAGTCGAATATCCTCCAGCAGCTCTCCCGCTCCCTCGGCGAGCGCCAATTTCACATCACCTGCGGGAATATCGCTTCCGACCACCAAGGAAATGTCCTGAGTTGCTGCAGGGTAGGGAGAAAGCGGCGCAATTGCCTGAGGTTCGTCTCCGACAAGTCGGATCACCGCATCGGCGTCGATATCGAACACGGCAACGACCCGTGGCAAGTCCATCTCCTGGGCAATGCTCGGCAACAACTCCCCAGCGATCCCCACCACGGTGTCGTGAACGAGGATTTCGGCGAAACGCCCGGGGTGATATGCCGGGTGGGTTGCCTGGCGGATCCCCACCTCTCCCCCGGCTAAACGCACGGCCTGTATGGCGGCATCAAGAGCATCAGCGATTCCGCGACCCATGGCGTCTTGGCCGACACCGCGCTCAACCCGGTTGCCCAAGAACAACCCGGCCACATGCCAGGGCTGGGTAGGCAAACTCGCATTGAGTGCATCAAGTTCCTTGTCGCTTGGCCTTATGGCGCCCACGGGAATCGACTCGGTGCCGTGTGTACCAGAAGGCACAAAGACTAGACCTGCCTCAAAAACTGCCACATCGGTGAGACCCCTGGAGAGATTGCGCTTGGCGGTATCGATGAGGCCTGGAACCATGCTGGTGCGCATCCAGGAGACTTGAGGGTCGAGCGCATTGAACAGGTGAACCTGGTCGGCTGCAGCAACTCCTCCAAAGAGCTCGTTCACCTCTGATCCCACGAATGGGTAGTTCAACACTTCGGTGAGGCCATAGTGGGCAAGCCCACTGACGATGCGGCGCTTGGTGAGTTGAGCGCTCGTCAGCCCGCGCCCAGAAGGGGCCTGGGGCAACAAGGAAGGAATGTTGTCGTATCCCACAATTCGGGCGACTTCTTCCACCAGTGTTGTCTGGTCGGTGAGGTCGGGGCGCCAGCTCGGTGCACTAACCATCCACGGGGTCGTGGCGTCATCGACGGTCGCTCCGATGTCGACCAAGATTTCCTTCGCCTTGGCAGGCTCAACGCTAATCCCGACGAAGTGTTCGGCGTGGGCGGGATCAAATGCGATTGGGGCGCTGTGTCCCACGCCGTCATCGATGAGCCGTGCGCCAAGCTCTCCCGGCGTACCACCTGCATAGGTGACCAGGAGGTCGACGACACGCTGTGCGGCAGCCTCTGCCACCAAAGGGTCAACTCCGCGCTGGAAGCGCTTCGACGCTTCGCTGGGAAGCTTGTGGCGGCGCTGAGTCCTTGCGATGGATACCGGATCAAACCAGGCAGCTTCTACCAACACATTGGTGGTGTCATCTTCTAGCTCAGTGGTTTGACCACCCATGACACCGGCGAGACCAATAGGGCCGGATTCGTCTGTAATCAACAGATCTTCGGTACTGAGGATTCGCTCTTGACCATCGAGAGTGGTGAGTTTTTCGCCCTTGTTGGCACGGCGAACTGTGATTCCACCACTCAACCGATCGAGGTCGTAGCCGTGGATGGGTTGTCCAAGCTCCAACATGACGTAGTTGGTGATGTCAACGGCCAAGGAGATCGAGCGCATGCCCGCGAGCGCGAGCCTCGCGACCATAAAAGCCGGGGTGGGCAACGCGGGGTTAATGCCCTTCACACTGCGGGCAATAAACACCTGGCATCCGCGAGCGCCTCGAATGGGCTCTGTGTCGTCTACGGTGACCGAAAAACCAGTTCCGACTGCAGGGGTCAGCGTCTCCACTGGGTCGGTGAAAGCGGCACCGGTGGCGTGGTGATATTCGCGGGCAATTCCCCGGATAGACAGTGCATATCCGCGGTCGGGAGTGACGTTGACTTCAACGGCTTGGTCGTCGAGCCCAAGCAGCGAAATCGCGTCGGTTCCCACCTCCGCATCAATTCCCAGCTCCTGGAGCCTCAAGATTCCCGCGTGGTCTTCGCCCAGGCCAAGTTCCTTGGCAGAGGCAATCATTCCGTCAGAGGTGTGACCATACGTTTTTCGCGCGGCAATAGGGAATGGCCCTGGTAAGACTGAGCCAGGAAGGGTGACAACAACCTTGTCCCCGACGAGGAAGTTAGACGCGCCACAGACGATTCCACGCACGGCTTCACCGTCAGCGGAGTCCTTCTGGGCAACCTTGACTTGGCACCACCGAATGGTTTTTCCATTGGATTGCGGCTCTTCCACGAAGTCAAGGACCTCGCCCACCACGATCGGACCAGAGAGTTCGAAGCGGTGAATGTCTTCTTCTTCTAGCCCAACGGCCACGAGTGATGCGTGAACATCTTCGGGGGTAGCGTCGGCGGGTACGGCAACGTATTCGCGCAGCCATGACAGTGGGATTCTCACTTAGACCACCATCCCAAAGCCTTGGGAGAAGCGAATGTCGCCTTCGACCATGTCGCGCATATCTGAGACGTTATTGCGGAACATCAGTGTGCGCTCGATACCCATCCCAAAGGCAAAGCCTTGATACTCATCGGGGTCGATACCCGCCGAGCGCAACAGGTTCGAGTGGACCATGCCACATCCGCCCCATTCGATCCAGCGGGCTCCGCCACGGAAGGTGGGGTGCCAAATGTCCATTTCGGCGCTGGGTTCGGTGAAGGGGAAATAGTTGGGACGGAGGCGAACTTTGGCGTCTTCACCAAACATCGACTTGGCCAAGTGGTCGAGGGTGCCCCGCAGGTGGGCCATGGTCAGGCCCTTATCGATGGCAATTCCCTCAATCTGGTGGAACACCGGGGTGTGAGTCGCATCGAGCTCATCGGTTCGATATACGCGCCCGGGAGCCACCACATACACAGGAAGGTCCCGATTGAGCAGAGACCGAATCTGAACGGGCGAGGTGTGGGTGCGAAGAAGTAAGTGCTTCTCGACAGGGTCCACAAAGAACGTGTCTTGAAGGGCACGTGCGGGATGGTCTGCGTCAAAGTTCAACGCGTCGAAGTTGAACCATTCGTGCTCAAGCTCAGGGCCTTCTGCCACTTCCCAGCCCATGGAGACGAAGACATCTGACATCTGCTCCATCAACACGGTCAGTGGGTGACGGCCTGATTCTTGGCGAAGACGTGGCAGAGCAGTCACGTCGATCGCCTCATCCGCGAGTCGAGCCTGCTCCTCAGCAACGTCTAGTTCGGCTTGCTTGGCATCGAGTGCGGCGGAGAGTTCCGCTTTCGCACCTCCAACAAGCTTCCCTGCGGACGCTTTTTGGTCGTTGGGAAGGTCTTTTAACGAAGCATGAAATGCCGAAAGGGCAGACTTTTCACCCTGGTGTTCGCTTCGCACCGCCCGGAGCGCGTCGACTGTCTCCGCGCCAGCAACCGCAGCGAGGGCTGTCGATAAAGCGGCCGCTACGGTTTCTTCGGTAATTGAGACAGAGTCAGACACGAGGGCCCAGTCTACTGGGCTGACACGGGCTTAGCGGTTAGCCCTCGGGGTGCTGGGCAAATGCCGACTGGTACACACACACGGCAGCTGCCGTGGCAAGATTCATCGACTCAAGTGGTCCAAACTGGGGAACTGAGGCGGTGTGGTCCGACGCGGCCAGTGCCTCATCCTCCAAACCGTGCGCTTCGTTGCCAAAAAGCCACGCGGTTGGCTTCGCCAATACCCCGCTATTGGCCAATACAGGAAGAGGCTGCCCCGACATATCGGCCGCAATGACTTGGATGTTAGATCCCTTCAACGCCGCCACTGCCTCGCTCCAGTCCACCCCAGTGACCACGGGGATGTGGAAGATACTTCCGGTGGTGGAGCGAACCACTTTGGGGTTGTAAATATCAACCGATTCGCTTGTCACAATGACCCCATCGGCGCCTGCGGCAACCGCAACACGGATGATTGTCCCCGCGTTTCCCGGATCTGACACGCGGTCCAGGACGACAAGGAGTTTAGATTCCGCGTTGACCACCGACTCGAGTGGCTGGTTGTGCATCTGACACACTGCAACGACTCCCTGTGGAGTAGTGGTGTCAGCCATCTGTTCGAGGACCTGATCGGTGACTTCTTCAATCTCAATACCAAGGTCTTCAGCAAGCGCCACAAGATCCGAGTTTTTTGAGAAAGCATGTGAGGTCATGAACACGTCAACAACATCGCGTGACGCGTGTGAGAGCGCCTCGCGGACCGCCTGCGGGCCTTCTACGAGAAATAGCCCAGCTTCTTGGCGCCTCGATTTTTTGGCTAGCTTGGCCACGGCGCGAACGCGGGGTGAGCGCGGATTATCAATCACAGCGATCAATCTATGGCGCGAAGGTAAATATTGGATGAATGCTTGCGCGTGGGCATGAAAAAAGCCCCCGGTTTCCCGGGGGCCCTTTTACACACTTCTACTTCTCAGCAGGAAGCGCAGCCTTTGCCACACCGACCAGCTGAGCGAACGCAGCTGCGTCGTTGACGGCAAGCTCAGCGAGCATGCGGCGGTCAACCTCGACACCAGCCAGACCCAGACCCTGGATCAGGCGGTTGTAGGTGAGGCCGTTCTGGCGAGCACCCGCGTTGATGCGCTGGATCCACAGGCGGCGGAAGTCACCCTTGCGTGCGCGACGGTCGCGGTAGGCGTAGCCCAGCGAGTGAACAACCTGCTCTTTTGCCTTGCGGTAGAGGCGTGAGCGCTGACCGCGGTAACCCTCGGCTTGTTCGAGGATTGTGCGACGCTTCTTCAGCGAGTTAACCGCATTTTTTACACGTGCCATGATGAATTCTCTTTCTTAAAGTCGTGGGTCGCTTAGGAGCTGAGCAGCTTCTTGACAACCTTGGCGTCGGCAGGAGCGATCACGCGGTCCTGGTTGAGGCGGCGGGTGAGCTTGCTGGCTTTGCGCTCGAGGTTGTGGCGCATACCTGCACCCTGCTTCATCACCTTGCCGGAGCCGGTGACCTTGAAACGCTTCTTCGCACCGGAGTGCGTCTTCTGCTTAGGCATTGATTTTCCTTACTTACTCGGTCGACTACTCGCCTGCAGCGGGCTGGGGCTCAGCCGCGCGGGTTTTTTGCTTCTGTTCTGCCTTCGATTTCACGGGACCGATGATCATCACCATGTTGCGCCCGTCGATCATGGGGGTGGATTCCACCGAACCAAACTCGGCTACGTCCTCTGCGAAGCGCTGAAGCAGTTTCACACCCTGTTCGGGGCGGGACTGCTCGCGTCCGCGGAACAAGATCATCGCCTTGACTTTGTCGCCCGCTTTCAAGAAACCTTCCGCACGCTTGCGCTTGGTTTCGTAAT
>CAYXEM010000043.1:0-6993 GCA_964464045.1 uncultured Microbacteriaceae bacterium
CTCCTAGATCACCATAAGAAAGAAGACACCAATGCCTATCGCAACGTATGGAACTAATTCGGTCGATTGGGAAATGAGGATCGACCAGAACAAGCTCCGCAGTGATCGTTTGGCACGTATTCGCGCCGAGCTCGAGCGCTCCGACCTGGGAGCTCTCTTGGCGTTTGACTTTGCCAACATTCGTTACATGTCGGCCACACACATTGGTACCTGGGCAATTGATAAGGCGATTCGGTTCTCGCTCATTACTCGACACTCAGACCCCATCGTGTGGGACTTTGGTTCTGCGGCAAAGCACCACGCGCTCTACAACCCGTGGCTGGATCAAACCACTGCTGAGGCTGACGCGGATCCACACGCTCCTCACCACGGTGCGGTGAAGCCTCGCCTGGAATCAGGTGCTCGCGCGGGAATCTCAACCCTTCGTGGTGCGTTTAACCCCGACGCAGGTATCGCCGATGAGGTTGCTGCGAAGGTTAAGCGTGAGCTTGAAAAGTATGGGTTGATGGGTGAGCCCCTGGGCGTTGACATCGTCGAGATGCCAATCCTCATTGCCCTCCAAAAGGCGGGAATCAGCGTGGTGGATGGCCAGCAGACTTTCTTGACCGCCCGCTCGATTAAAACCCCCGAAGAAATTGGGTTGCTCACCCAGGCTTGCTCGATGGTGGATGCTGCATACGAAGACCTCTATGAGTTCTTGAAGCCAGGTGTGAAAGAAAACGAGACTGTTGGTTTGGTCTCGAAGAAGCTCTATGACCTTGGTAGTGAGTACGTCGAGGGTGTGAACGCGATCTCTGGTGAGCGTTGTTCGCCGCACCCCCACGTCTATTCAGACCGCGTCATCCGCCCCGGTGACCCTGCGTTCTTCGATATCTTGCACTCATACCAGGGCTACCGCACCTGCTACTACCGCACATTTGCGGTGGGCTCGGCTTCGATTGCCCAGCGTGATGCGTATAAGCGCGCACGTGAATACATGGACCGCGCAATTGCTCTGGTGAAGCCCGGTGCGACCACTGCGGACATTGTGAAGGTGTGGCCAAAGGCTGAAGAGTTCGGTTTCCCGAATGAAGAGGCAGCATTCGCCCTGCAATACGGACACGGAGTCGGATTGTCTATCTGGGAGAAGCCGATCTTCTCGCGTCTGGTCTCACTCGACCACCCCGAAGAGCTCAAAGAAGGCATGGTCTTCGCTCTCGAGACGTATTGGCCAAGCGCTGACGGTATTGGTGCGGCTCGTATTGAAGAAGAGGTTGTGGTGACCGCCACCGGAGCTGAAGTGATTACTAAGTTCCCTGCGGAAGACTTGCTCGTTGCGGGCCAGCGCTACTACGCGGTAGGTGGGCCACTTCCACTCGAGCGTGAGTCACAGTCACACTTGAACACCAAAGCAGGACGCGGAGAAGAGTAAGTCTCTTCGCGAGCAAGAAAGGTCGCCAATGAAGGCAGCGGTGTATCACGGCCCCCACGATGTGCGGATCGAAGACAAGCCACAACCCTCACCGGTTGAGGGTGAAGTCCTGCTGAAGGTCACTCGTTCCGGCATGTGCGGAACGGATGCGTCTGAGTGGAAGGCCGGTCCGCTGATTTTTCCGCTGAATAATGCCCATCCAATCAGTGGCCACCAAGGCCCCATGATTTTGGGTCACGAGTTCATCGGCGAAATCGTTGAACTGGGCGAGGGTGTTACGTCCTTTTCTGTGGGAGACCGGGTTGCCTCGGGAGCCGGAATTTCCTGCGGGGAGTGCCCTCGCTGCGCTGAAGGACGCACGAACCTGTGTCAGCGCTACGTCACGCACGGTCTCAACCGCGAGGGTGGAATGGCCGAGTATGTTGCTGTTCCCGTCTCTACTCTGGTACCGATCCCTGATGGACTCAGTGATGACCACGCGGGCCTCGCTCAACCACTCGCTGTGGGGTTGCACGCAGCCCGTCGTGCCAAGGTCACAGCTGGTGACACGGTCGTGCTAATAGGTGCGGGAGCTATTGGAACCTTCGTCCTGTCGGGGCTTAAGTACCTGGTGGATGCGACCGTCATCGTGGTCGACTTTGCGGGGGAGCGGCTTGAGCGCGCCCAACGTCTGGGCGCCGACCACGTAGTCGCGGTTGATGACGACACCGATTCTCGTGTGCGAGAGCTCATCGGCGCCTTTGGTGCCGATGTGGTGATTGAAGCCAGCGGCGCTCCAGGACAAATCAATCGCGCTGCGGGCTGGACACGGCGAGGTGGAACTTTGCTTCAGGTGGGTCTTCCCTCGAAGGCCCAAGAAGTAAACGTGCACCCCATCGTGATGGCAGAAATCACCATCGAGACGACTCTTGCCCATGTATGCGGGCAAGACATGGCCCCCGCATTGGAGATATTGAATTCCACCGAGCTTGCGAACGAGTTGCTAGAAGGTGTGTACCCGCTTGAACAACTCGCTGATCAACTCGAGCGCCTGGCAACAGGTCAGATTCAAGGAAAAGTTTTGTTTGACCCCCAGATGGCCAATTCCTAGGAAGGTAAGTAGAGATGAAGGCAGCTGTTTTTCACGACGCGAAGGACATCCGCATCGATGAGGTTGCGGCCCCGAGCAATGTGGGTGCTGATGAAGTGAGATTGCGCCCGTTCTGGTGCGGAATTTGTGGAACTGACCTCCACGAATACGCAGTGGGGCCCATCGTTATTCCTACCCACCCCCACGCCCTCAACGGCTCGCAGGCTCCCCAGATTTTGGGCCACGAGTTCTCTGGTGAGGTCCTCGAGGTGGGAAAGAACGTATCCAACGTCAAAGTGGGTGACCGTGTTTCGGTCATGCCTCTGTTGTTCTGCGGTAACTGCTACTACTGCCAGCGTGGGCTCAACCACCTGTGCCGAACCATGGCATGTGTGGGATTGAGCTACGAGTGGGGTGGCATTGCTGAAGAGACCATTGTTCCCTCTCAAGCGGTGGCAAAGCTTCCTGACACCATGACCGATGAGCAAGGTGCTCTTGTTGAGCCCACCGCCGTTGCCGCCTATGGTGTCGACTCTGCGGGAGTACGCCCTGGCGACACCGTGTTGATTACGGGCGCAGGCCCCATTGGAGCCCTCGCATCCTTGTACGCACACAGCTTGGGCGCCACAGTGTTCATCTCAGAGGTAAACCCCAACCGCCAGGCTCTTGCCCGCTCACTGGACGTCGGTGAATTGCTCGATCCGGCAAAGACTGACGTCGTGGCTGAAATCAAGGACCGCACCGGTGGTATTGGTGTGGACGCTGTCGTCGAGTGTTCAGGAAATGAGAAGGCCCTTCAAACTGCTCTCTCGGCCGTTCGCAAGGCCGGAACAATTGCACAGACTGGTTTGCACACCAAGCCGGCAGCGATTGACCCGATGATTCTCTCCGAGTTCGACATCACTTTGAGGGGAACCTGGTGTTACCCCGTGACGGACTGGCCCCGGATTATCGATCTGATTGGTAACAAGGGCCTTCCTGTGGAAAAGGTCGTCAGCGCCAAGATCAGCATGCACGACATCGTCGAAAAGGGTTTCGAGACGCTTCTTTCACCTACCGGTGAAATGGCTAAGGTCCTCGTTCAGGCTAAGTAGGAAAGGAATAGTTCCATGAAGGCGCTTCAATACGTCGAACAAGACAAGCCCGCAGTCACCGAAATCCCGGTTCCGGAGATTTCAGATGATGAAGTTCTCGTCGCCGCTCGTTCAGTGGGTGTATGCCACTCGGACATTGAGTTGCTGGAGGGTCGCTACATTATTCCCTTCCAGTACCCACTCATTCCAGGACACGAATGGTCAGGTGAGGTCGTCAAGGTGGGTTCTAAGGTCAAGGGACTTAAGCCCGGGGACCGCGTTGTCGGTGAGTGTGTCATCGGCGACGACCAC
This sequence comes from uncultured Microbacteriaceae bacterium, assembly GCA_964464045.1. GTDB lineage: Bacteria > Actinomycetota > Actinomycetes > Actinomycetales > Microbacteriaceae > Pontimonas. Next base: position 3,866 of record CAYXEM010000043.1, read on the forward strand.
TTTGGATTCTCGATTAGCGGTGCGGCAGCAGAGTTCTTCAAGGCCAAAGAATCGTGGCTTCACAAGCTGCCAGATGCAGTTGATTACACCAACGGCGCATTGGTAGAGCCATTCAGTGTGGCCTACTACGCGCTGATGCGGGTAGGAAACGTCAACGCCTCCGACGTGTTGGTGGTACTGGGAGCTGGCCCCATCGGACTGGCTGTGACCGCAGGCGCCAAGGCACTGGGAGCACTCACCGTGGTGGTGGAGCCTGTTGCTCACCGCCAGGAAGCAGCAAGAAAGCTAGGCGCAGACCACGTTGTATCTCCTGATGGTCTTGACGCATTGCTCAAAGACCTGACCGGAGGTAAGGGAGCAAACGTCGTCATCGAAGCAACGGGTAACCCTGCAGTAATGGCACAGGCGCTCGAGATTGCTGCCTTTAAGGGACGCGTTGGTTACATCGGAATCGATGTCGGACGCGAGGCTCCCGCGAAGCTTGGACTCATCCAGTCAAAGGAGCTCAGCATTACTGGATCCATCGGTTCCCCCGGGGTGTGGCCTGACACTCTTCGGTTCATGGCCAACAAGGGAATTGACTTGTCTCCGCTGGTGACCAATACCTTCGACGTTGATCACGCAGTGGGTGCAGTTGACGCAGCACAGGATCCCGCCAACAACATCAAGGCGCACATCCAGTTCACGGCAACTCTTTCGTAACAAGTGCAAAAAAGGAGGGGGCCGGCAGTGCCGGCCCCCTTTTGCATGTCCTGTTACGGCAGGATCTTTGCGGCTTTGTAGCGCTCGACTTTGTCGAAGAAGCTTTTCACGGTGTTGCGGAAATTCAAGAATCCCGCCTCACGTGACTTCACCATGTCAGTGAAGCACTCCATTTGACGACCGAGGTCGCTGTCGCTGTGCCACCACGACGCAAGCTTCGTGACATCTGCTTCGACTAGACCCTCGCGCTCGGCGATGGACTTCCAGATGTCCTCTGCTCCGACCATTTGCTGTTCCAGAGGATTGGCTTCTGGCTTGGGAGCTTCCCAGTCGACGCCGAAGTACTCGGCAATTTGTGGCCACAGCCAGCGCCAGCGGAAGGTGTCGCCGTTTGCGATGTTGAACGCTTCGTTCTCTGCTTCCTTGTGGGTACATGCCCAGATCAGCTGCTCTCCCAACAAGTCGGCGTCGGTGACGTCGATTACACCGTTCCACTGCTCGACTGAACCGGGGAAGATAAATGGCTTTCCCAGTTCCTTGCAGATGGTGGCGTAGACCGAGAGGGTCAACACCATGTTCATGGCGTTGTCCACGGCGAAACCAAATACGGTGTGCGCGCGGTGAACACTCCACGTGAAGCCCTGCTTCTTTGATGCCTCGAAGAGTTCGTCTTCCTGCGAGTAGTAGAAGTTGGGGTTTGGCAGGCGAGGTTCGCTTTCATGGAAAGGAGTCTCTGCCATGACACCCGTTGCGTAGTCATCGAATGGTCCGAGGTAGTGCTTGAGACCAGTGAGGAGGGCGACGTGTCGGACACCTCCGTCTGCTTCGAGACCTGCAAAGAGGTTGCGCAAGGTGGCGGTGTTCACCTCGATGTTTTCTGCTTCGGAGTTCTTGCGAATCCATGCGGTGATGATCACGATCTCTGGCTTCAGGCCAGCAAGAGCATCTTTCACAGCATCTGCATCCAACAGATCAACACTGATCTGAGTAACACCTGTTAAGTCGGTGGAGTGGCGACGGGAAATTCCGTGCACATCCCACCCCTGGTCGACCAATTGCTTGGCGACGGTTTGGCCCACAATGCCGGTCACGCCGACAACAAGAGCCTTACCTGGAGTAGTAGTTGACATGGGCGAAGCCTTTCTGTGTTTGTTCACCTGAAATAAACGATAGCCAAAAATGTTCAGTCTGTTAAGGGGGAGCGGGGCTCGGGGTGCGCCATTGCGCATCCCCTCGAGTTTTAGAGACGGGGCAATCGCGAACGGTAACGGATCCCAGCAATTTTCGGATGGCCCGCTTGACCTATTTATTCCCGTTTTTATTGATGTGTAGTCAAATTAGTGCTGACGGGGCGGTTGGATTTTGCCCGGTGTATTTATACCTGAAAATGGCCTGTGAATTTTGAAATATATGCCCGAATTACTGCTTGAGTTGCCGTTTGTATCCAATTTGTTATGTGCCATACTTGTAAACACTCTTGGAATTCCATAAAGTGTGACTCAACACTTTGTGGGATTACTAAACACTAGTACCCGAAGTCTTTCAAAGGAGAAAGAGTGACTAACACAACGGTTGCCGCAAAGAAGCCCAGCCTGTTTGCAATGCAAAAGGGTGTGGCTACCGTTCTCCTCGCGCTCGTCGCCATCGTTATCCTCGGTTACCTTCTTGCTCCTTCGAGTATCTCCACTGGAGCCATCCTCGGAATGCTTCCCTTCGCTGCCGTTCTCGCCATCGTGGGACTGGGCCAAATGCTGGTGGTGCAGCAAGGAGGAATTGATCTTTCTGTTCCAGGAGCCATGTCGCTCGCCATCGTGATCGTGAGTCACTACCCAACCGGTGAAGACTCGCTCGTCTTGCCCGCGATCGGAATTGCCTTCCTCTGGGCGCTGGGTGCAGGTCTGGTAAATGCGTTCCTGATCGGGTACATCAACCTCAACCCGATTATCGCGACGCTTGGCACCAACGCATTGTTGTTCGGCGCCATCTTAGGAATTTCGGGGGGAACCCCTCGCGCGACTGCTCAGATTCTGCGCACCGTTGCCGGCGACCGAACCTTTGGTGTTCCCAACACTGTTTACTTCGCGGTTGTCGCATTGATTGTGGTGAGCGTAATCGTCAAGAAAACGGTCGCGGGTCGTCGATTCGAGGCCGCGGGAGCGAGTCGCCCCGCTGCGTTCGTGGTGGGCCTCAATGTGAAGGCCTTCAACGGAATGTCCTATGTATGGGCTCAGATGCTCTACTTGCTCGCCGGAGTGTTACTCGCCGGCGTGACCAGTCAGCCCACCGCATACATGGGAAACACCTACCTGCTGCCGTCGGTAGCAGTGGTGGTGCTCGGTGGAACCTCGCTTCTTGGTGGGCGAGGCTTCCCACTGGCCACCGTGTTGGCCGCTTTGTTCTTGCGTCAGCTCGACCAGTTCGTGTTG
>CAYXEM010000044.1:0-6951 GCA_964464045.1 uncultured Microbacteriaceae bacterium
CCTCCGGTAAGACCACACTCACCCTCCACGCCATTGCCAACGTGCAAAAGCAGGGTGGAATTGCCGCCTTCGTCGACGCGGAGCACGCGCTCGACCCCGAATACGCCAAGAAGCTTGGTGTCAACATCGACGAGTTGCTCGTCAGTCAGCCAGACACGGGTGAGCAGGCGCTTGAAATCGCCGACATGCTGGTGCGCTCAGGCTCAGTGGACCTCGTCGTCGTTGACTCCGTGGCAGCGCTTGTTCCTCGCGCTGAAATCGAGGGCGAAATGGGTGATACCCACGTGGGTCTCCAAGCTCGCTTGATGAGCCAGGCGCTTCGTAAGCTCACCGGTGGCCTCAATGCCACCGGCACCACGATGATTTTCATCAACCAGCTGCGCGAAAAGATTGGTGTGTTCTTTGGAAGCCCAGAAACCACCTCTGGTGGAAAGGCGCTGAAGTTTTATGCTTCGGTGCGTTTGGACATCCGCCGCATTGAAACCTTAAAAGAGGGAACCGACGCTGTGGGTAACCGCACCCGTGTCAAGGTGGTCAAGAACAAGATGGCGCCTCCCTTCAAGCAAGCCGAGTTCGACATCCTCTATGGCACCGGAATCTCGCGTGAGGGCTCCCTCATCGACTTCGGTGTGGAGCACAACATTGTGCGTAAGTCTGGTGCGTGGTTCACCTACGAATCAGAACAGCTTGGTCAGGGTAAGGAAAACGCCAGGAAGTTCCTGATGGAAAACCCCGACATTGCCAACGAAATCGAGACCAAAATTCTCGACGCACTCGGTGTCAACCCGATTAAGGGCGAAAACGCTACAGAGGGTGACGAAGCAAACGTCGAGTCACTCGAAGACAAGCGTGCCGAACGGCAGGCAGCAGGCGCGTAAGTGTCTGACAATCTCCGGGACGGGGAGGAGATGGCCCAGGTCATCTCCTTCCCCGACCAGTCCCACACTCCACGCCGCGAGGTGAAGCCCTGGCCTGGCCAGGTCATTGATATTCACACCGCACGGGAAATGGCTGGTGTGAGCGTGGAGGAAGAGCCCGTGGCTGCTGGGGCAGCTGCACTTGAGGGCGAAGAACCAGCAGGTGCATCGACTGCTCGCCAGATTGTTCTTCGGACTCTGGCTGCCCGGGGCCGCTCGGTCGCAGAAGTACGGGCAAAGCTGCGTGACAAAGGCATCGACGAGTCTGTTGTCGATCACGAAGTTGCCAGGCTGCAATCCGAGGGTCTGCTTAACGACTTTGAGCTGGCCGAACACCTGGTGTATTCGCTCACCACCCACAAAAAAATGGGTCCGGTCGCGATTCGACAAGCCTTGATGAAGCGTAAGATTCCCGGCGCCATTATTGACAAAGTGACCCCGGCTCGCGATGACATTGACGCAGACGTCATTGTCCAACTGGCAGAAGATCGTATGCGGGTCTTGGGAGGACTGGAGCCCGAGGTTCAAAAACGCCGTCTGATCGGGTTTCTTGCCAGGCGAGGATATTCAGGCTCTGAGGTCTATCGCGCTGTCGATCAGGCCGTGAACTCGCGTTAGGCCACAGTGCTACACAGCCTTGTCTTTTAGACTGCCTAGGTGACGTTGCTCGAAGCTGCGTGGACGATGCCTGAGTCCACCCAACATTCTGGTGAAGGCCGCACCTATGAGGTGCGCACTTTCGGCTGCCAGATGAACGTTCACGACTCAGAGCGCATGTCAGGAGCTCTGGAGGCCGCAGGGTACGCCAAGGCAGAAGATGGCCAGCAGGCGGACGTTGTGGTGATTAACACCTGCGCGGTGCGTGAAAACGCCGACAACAAGCTCTACGGACACCTCGGGATTCTCGCCGAGAAGAAACGCGAGAGACAAGGCATGCAGATCGCGGTAGGCGGCTGCCTCGCTCAAAAAGACCAGTCGACAATCGTCGAACGGGCGCCCTGGGTCGATGTGGTGTTTGGAACCCACAACATGGGGTCTCTGCCGACACTATTGGAGCGTGCGCGCCATAACGGTGAAGCCCAGGTAGAGCTACTCGAAGCCCTTGAAACTTTCCCCTCCACGCTCCCGACCAAGCGTGAGAGCAGCTATGCGGGCTGGGTAAGTATTTCGGTGGGGTGCAACAACACGTGCACCTTCTGCATCGTTCCGAGCCTCCGCGGTAAGGAAAAAGATCGCCGCCCAGGCGATGTGCTCGCTGAAGTTCAGGCTTTGGTCAACGACGGTGCGATTGAAGTCACGCTGCTGGGTCAAAACGTGAACTCCTACGGTGTGGAATTTGGTGACCGCCAAGCCTTTAGCAAGCTACTTCGGGCTTGTGGCCAGATTGAAGGGCTCGAGCGGGTTCGCTTCACTAGCCCCCACCCTGCTGCGTTCACCGACGATGTGATTGACGCCATGGCAGAGACGCCAAACGTCATGCCCCAGCTGCACATGCCCCTGCAGTCTGGTTCAGATCAAATCTTGAAGGCGATGCGTCGTAGCTACCGCAGCGAGAAGTTCCTGGGGATCTTGGAGAGGGTGCGAGAGCGCATTCCGAACGCTGCGATTACGACCGACATCATCGTGGGCTTCCCCGGCGAAACAGACGAAGACTTTGAAGACACCATGCGGGTGGTGGAGCAATCGCGCTTCTCTACGGCGTTTACCTTCCAGTACTCAATTCGGCCTGGCACTCCGGCGGGTGAGATGGACAACCAAATCCCGAAGGAAGTGGTTCAGGAGCGCTTTGAGCGCCTCGTCGCACTTCAAAACCAGATTTGCTGGGATGAGAACAAGAAGCTCTTGGGCACCTCGGTAGAAGTCCTCATCGCCACAGGCGAGGGTAAGAAAGACGAAGAAACCCACCGCCTCTCGGGTCGTGCAGAAGACGGCCGTTTGGTGCACGTGGGAATTCCAGAGGGAGGCGAGGTCCCTCGCCCTGGCGACGTGGTGACGGCCACAGTGACCGAGGCAAAGCCCTTCTTCCTCATTGCGGACCCGGTAGCGGGAGAATCCTTCCCGATTAGGCGCACGAGAGCAGGAGACGCCTGGGATCACTTTGAAGCTGAATCTTGCGGCGCGCCCACTCCCGAGCCGAAGTCGGGTGGCCCTGTGTCGATTGGGCTTCCCACCATTCGCACCGGGTTGTAGCCAGTGAGCTCCTCTGTGCCCCTCGTGGCGATTGTGGGCCCGACGGGCTCTGGTAAATCGGGCATTGCCGTGGAGTTAGCCCTTGCCCTCCGCAACTCAGGCCAGGCTGCAGAAATAGTCTCCGCAGACGCCATGCAGCTTTACACCGGCATGGATATTGGCACTGCCAAAGTCACTAAAGAGGAGAGGAATGGCGTTTCCCACCATCTCCTCGATGTGTGGGAGCCTTCGACCGAAGCGAGTGTCCAGGACTACCAGGAGCGCGCCCGCACCGCGATTACAGAGTGTTTTTCCAGGGGTGTAATCCCGATCCTGGTGGGTGGATCTGGGTTGTACATCTCCTCGGTGCTCTACAACTTCGAGTTCCCGGGGACGAACGAGGAAATTCGCCAGCGCCTGGAAGACGAGCTTGAGAAAGACGGGCTGTCAGCCTTGGCCTCGCGATTGGTCGAAAAGGACCCAGACGCCGCCACTGAGGTTGATCTCAACAACCCGAGGCGGGTTGTGCGCGCCCTCGAGGTCATTGAAATCACAGGCATGCCAATTACGCCAGGGCTTAAAGCTCGGGGCGAGCGATGGCACGAGCCCACTGTGGTGGTAGGAATCGAATGGGATCGCACTGCGCTCATTGAGCGCATTGACCAGCGAGTGGAGCTGATGTGGCAGCGGGGCCTCGTCGACGAGGTGAGGTCGCTGTCGGAGTCGACCCCTGGTCTTGGAAAGACTGCCGCTCAAGCTATTGGATATCGCGAGGTCCTGGACTTTCTCGCCGGGGAGAGTGATGAGGCAGAGGCCAAAGAGCTTGTTGCCCAGCACACCAGGCGCTATGCCAGGAAGCAAATGTCCTGGTTTAGGCGAGATGATGCAATCAAATGGATAGACGGGTCACGGTCAGACATTGTGGCCACTATTGAGAGTCTTATCGCGACACACCACCAGTAGGCTCGGAGGGTGAGCGAGCAACTATCCCTCCCCGTTACTAAGGGCCACGGCACCGGTAATGACTTTGTGGTGTTCGCGGATCCACACGGCGACTACGACCTCAGTGACGCCCAAGTTCAATTCCTGTGTGACCGCCACTTTGGGGTGGGAGGCGACGGCATCTTGCGCGCTGCACGAACCGCCAATTCTTCAGAAGTTGCCCACTTGCTCGAGCAAGAACCAGATGCCACCTGGTTTATGGACTACCGAAACGCGGATGGGTCGAAGGCCGAAATGTGTGGCAACGGAATACGCGTCTTCGCAGACTTTCTTGTCAGTACAGGGCTTGCCGCTGTGGAGCCGGGCCAGACCCTTCCGATTGCGACCAGGAGTGGAATTCGAGACGTCACAGTCTCAGGATCTGGCCACTATCAGGTGGACCTCGGTCGTTGGCAACTAAACGGCGATGACCCGGTGGTTCACGCCGTAGGGCTCGACGTGCCCAGGCCAAGTCTCGGTATTACCGTTCCCAACCCCCACGCAGTGGTTATTTTGGCCGATCAGTCAGAACTGGATGCCCTTGAGCTCGCCACCAAGCCCACTCTTAGTCCCGAGCCTCCAGCCGGGGCGAACGTTGAATTCGTTGTTCCCGCCGATCCTTTGGTCGAAGACGGTGTGGGGCGTATTTCCATGCGCGTATATGAGCGGGGTGTGGGCGAAACGCTCTCCTGTGGAACCGGCGCCGTGGCCGCAGCACTTGCTGCTCGCCATTTTGCCGGCGAATCGGCTCCACACCACTGGCGTGTAAGCGTTCCCGGGGGTGTTGTGGCTGTGCGTATGTTCCCGACCGAAGAAGGCGAACACGTATCGCTCTCTGGTCCTTCAGCGCTCGTGTATCAGACCACTGTCAGCCTTTAGCGACGGCGAACTTCTAAGACCCTAAAGCCCTTATCGGTTGTGAGGCGCTCGCAGCTAAAGTCCCCGGGTTCACCGCCTGCAATCCAGCGTTGCAGTGAATCAGAGCCCAACTGTTTTGCCACCACCAAATACGCCACACCCGCGGGGGAGAGGCGGTTGAGCCAGGTGGTCAACAGCTCATGCAGCGCCTCTTTGCCGATTCGAATTGGAGGATTGGACCAAATGCAGTCGATCTGTGCGTCTTCGGGGAATTCATCCGGTGCCACGACTTGGACGTTTTCAAGATTGTGAGTCGCAGCATTCTCAGTAGTGAGTTCGCGGGCGCGCTCATTGACATCGACGCCGATTACACGAGCTTCTGGGCTTTCGAGTGCCAGCGCAAGGGTGATAGGTCCCCAACCACACCCCACGTCCACCAGCGTTCCCGTCGTGGGTGGCTTCGGAACTGACTCCAGCAATACTTTCGTGCCCCGATCAAGCGCATCCGCTGAAAACGTTCCTGACGCGGTCGTGACCACCAGTGGTGTCCCCCTCAGGGTGACATCAACTGAGTGTTCCACCCGAGGGGAATCGGGTGATGCGGAGAAATAGTGGTCGTTTGACACCTGTTCACTTTAATTGCCAGGAAGAACAAAGGGCAGTGCTTAGACTGGAAACAACGAAAAGGAAGTGTGTGATGTCGTTTACTGACGCAATCAAGAATGGTTTCCAGAAGTACACCGATTTTTCCGGTGTCGAAGCTCGTCCTGCCTATTGGTGGTGGATTCTGTTCACGGTTCTCGTCGGACTCGCAACAGGTGCAATCTGGGAGGGCCTAGGAACTGCGTGGAACATCGCCATCTTGCTCCCCACCATTGCGATCGGTGTGCGCCGCCTTCGCGACGCCGGTTACCACTGGGCGTGGCTGTTTCTGGGGCTCGTGCCCATCGTGGGCGGAATCGTCTTGATTGTGTTCCTCACCCAGCCGAGCAAGGTGGCGAGCGAAGAGGCCTAAAACCTCTCACATACCACTGGGGTATGTCCGGTGAGCTCTGGGCGCAATGCTCCAATAATTCCAAGCCCGCTTTGGTCGAGGTGGAAGATCGCGTTTTGGTGAAAACGTAGGGCAAGCTCCAGCGCGAATGCTTCTACTTCGTCGCGCCTGCTGGGGCTTGCCAAAATGGCGAAGCCTGGCTCGACGTGGTCGGCATCCCAGGCAAAGCCTGGGCATTCGCGGTACATCATTGACGATTCGCTTAAGAGGTGTGCGAGCTCTGTTGTTGCACGTGCGTTGTCGTGTGCGCTTGCCGTGCCTGAGCTTTCTGGGTTCTCTGCCGTCAAAATGTAGGCGTCAGTAAACGGCGAGAGGACCACGAGGGGGTCACTGGCCGCTCCAGCTGTGTCCGTGGGCGAAATCCTCCACGCGCGACCTTCATCATCACGCAACTCAAGCGTGGTGCGAAAGTACAGCTCGGCAAGTTCACGGTCGTCCATGGTCACAGAGTAAGTCGCAAGTATTAAGAATCAGCGCTAGTGAATCCTGTGAGTCGCATAGCCTGCTGGCAGACTCTCACTAAGCGATATGAGGTGATGTGATGGCGACCAAACAACCAAGTTTCCACGATGTGGCCTACTCGAGGCGAAGCATCAGAGACTTCGACCCCACCCCCGTTCCCGATGCCCTCATTGACGAGATTCTCCAGGATGCGTTGACGTCTGCGAGTTGGTCCAACACCAGGCCTTACCGAGTAGCAATCGCAACCGGTGAGGTGCGCGATCGCATTTCTCGGGCTCTTAAGGAAAATGGCGAAGCCATCGCGGCGATGAGGAGTAAGAAAAAGGGCGCCTGGCTTAAAAACCTCTTCACCGCATTAAAGGTCATGCGCAGTGAGTTTCGTATCCCCATTAACTACCCCGACGACCTTAAGCGTCGCCAAATTGAACTGGGTAAGGCAATGTATGGCCACTACGGCATCGAACGAGGAGACGCCGCGGCTCGGGACCGAGAGTTTGTGCGGAACATGGA
>CAYXEM010000045.1:0-6728 GCA_964464045.1 uncultured Microbacteriaceae bacterium
CAAGGTTGATTTTCGCGGGGGCTGATGCGCTCACACGTCGTGAAGGCATCGAGGTAGTCACGGCTTAAGCCTAAACAGGTGGCTGCCGATTACTGGGTACCCGGCACGATTTCTGGCGAAATAGTTCGGTAGACCACGAGCCCCACTGCTTCAACGCTTGCTTGGACCATCACCACGAGTGGTAAGAATCCCCAATATTCAGGGTCAAGCGCCAATGTGATCGGCACCATCACCACTCCCCCGCGACCAGCAGCGGCAATCAAAATTGCCCGCCTCCGATCAGCAGTTACTCCCACTAACCCAGCAATCAAAAGGCTAATCGGAGCAATTACCACCAGGAAGGCGATTGCGAGGGGAACAATCCAGGCAAGTTGTTCGAGCCGCTCTACGTGAGAAGAACCAACCGACCAGGCGGTAAGGAAGAAGGCAATACTCATCCACAACACACTGGAGTTACTGAGGCGTTGGCGAACCTGGTCAAGTCGAGGCATCTTCCCGACAAATTGGAAGAGTGCGGCGATCAACACAGGAAGGGCGATCACCCAGACGATTGGCATAAAGGTGTCGGGGAGGTCGCTCCAGTGAAATTGGCCGCCACTGAGGACAATCGCAAGAGGTGGCACGACCACCAACTGCCCGGCGAGGAGAAGCGGAGTGATGCCGAGGACACTTTCTACATCACCACCTGCCCTGCGAATAACCGGGATGCTCAAAGCAACTCCCGGTGCAAGTAAGGCCAGTAATAGTCCGACCTGTAAATCAGGAGTTCGCCACTGAATGCGGGAGAGTACGAAAGCTAGAGCGGGTACAACCACGAGGTTCAACACGATGAGTGCTCGCCACACGCGGCCAGAACCCACGACCCGGCCAAATGACAAGAGGGGTAGCCCGAGCGCGACGTGGAATATCGCTATGGCGTGGGCGATGAACAACGCCGTGGTGGGAATCGCGATGGGCCAGAGGGAGGTAAGCCCCAGGCCCGCCATGAATCCAACAGCGATCCAGACAGGTGAGCGCAGAGACAACATCGCTATTTCTTCCAGGCGTGGGCCAACGCCACAAAGTCGTTAAGCGACCAAGTTTCACACCTGCTATCGGGGCGAAGCCCTACCGATTCCATCAACGCACTTGCCTCGGCCACGGACCCCAAAACTCCTGACAGAGACTGCCTGGCCATTTTGCGCCTGGTGTGGAATCCCGCATCAACGAGGTCAAACACCTTCCTGCGCAAAATCTCATCTCCGGGAGGAGTCGTGGCATGCATTCCCACTAAGACGGAGTCCACGCGGGGCTCTGGCCAAAACACCCGCCGTGAAATAGTGGATTCGACAGACCAATTGCCAAACCACGCAACCTTCACGCTGGGTGCTCCGTAGTGTTCAGTTCCCGGTCCCGCGGCGAGCCGCCACCCGACCTCTGCTTGGACCATGACCAGCACGCGCTCAAAGGCTGGGTGGAGCTCGAGCAGATGGATCAAGACGGGAACTGACACGTTGTAGGGAAGGTTCGCAACCAGCGCGGTGATGTCTGCATCGAGTGCGTCGACGGTGAGCGCGTCTGCCTCAATGACCCGAAATTGCGCTCCTGGGATTCGTGCTGCCACGGTCTGGGGCAACAAGCTGGCCATCCGCGAGTCAATTTCAATCGCGGTGACCTTGTGCCCGGCCTCCAACATTCCAAGAGTTAGTGAGCCAAAACCTGGCCCCACCTCCAACACATGTGTGTGCTCACCCAGGCCCGCCTGGGACACAATTTTTCGCACCGTATTGGGGTCAATGACAAAGTTTTGGCCGCGGGCTTTACTCGGATGCAAATCAAGCGCTGTCGCGAGCGCCCGAATATCGGGCGCCAATAAGAGCGCGCTACTAGGAGGCATGAAAACGCGAGGGCTCGAGAGTGCTCCACGGCTCACCGGTGACCGGGTTGGTGCGCACGCTGGGTGGGTGATCATCCCAGCGCCCGTACACGTCATAGGTGTTATCGGTGAGCTGTGCCGCCAACACCTCTTCATCTGATTCCAACAATGTGGCCATAAACCGCAAAGTGTGAGGAATCAAATAGGGGCTGTTGGGTTTGCCCCGATGCGGAGCAGGAGTCAAAAAGGGCGTATCCGTCTCGATGAGAATGTGGGAGCGGTTCATCACTGCAAGGCCGGCCTGGATGCCCTTCGCGTTTTTGAAGGTCACGTTCCCCGCAAAGCTCGCGTACCAACCGTGTTCATTCAAAATCTCAGCCATTTCAGCGTCGCCGCTGAAGCAGTGGAAGACCGTGCGCTCGGGTGCCCCTTCGGCAAGCAGAATGTCAATGACATCACTGTGCGCATCGCGATCGTGAATTTGGAGTGCCTTGTTGTTCTTCTTCGCGATGCGGATGTGTTCGATGAAGCTTCGACGCTGCGGGGCAAGGAGCGGACCTTCGGTGCGGAAGTAATCCAAACCGGTTTCCCCTACTGCCACCACGCGGGGACGCTTCGCCAAGTCGTCGATGACGTGGAGTGCATCATCTAGCGTTCCCTTTTGGTGAAGCTCGGGCGCTTCATTAGGGTGAATTGCCACTGCAGCGAGCACGCGTGGTTCAATGGCCGCAACATCAGCCGCCCACAGTGACGTCGGTACATCAATACTTGCCTGGACGACACCTTGGACTCCCACAGCGCCGGCACGATCCAAATGTTCGCGATAGTCGAGAGGGTTTTCGCCATCGGCAATTTCAAGGTGAGCGTGGTTATCAAACACTGGCACAACAAGTTCTTTGGGAGAGGCGGGATACTCGAGCTTCCGATCACCCGGCTCCATTGACCCGCGCGTGCGCAGGTGGCTGGGTATTTCTTTCGACTTCTTGTCCGCCACGCTATTCCGTCTCAATCCTGGGGAACAACGGTTCCAATTCGCCCAGGCGGTGTCCTGCGGGGAGTAGCCCAGCGTGTCCTGCTTCTGCCAGGTCTTGCGTCTCTAGCGCCCCATGGCTTTGCTCCATGCCCAGGGCTCGCCACAGCTTCTCAGTCGCTTGCGGAATGACAGGCGAGAGCAACACAGCAAGGGCGCGCAAGCCATCTGCGGCGGTGTACAACACTGCGGCTAGACGCTCACGCTTGGCCTCGTCCTTGGCAAGAACCCAGGGCTCTTGCTCGGTGAGGTAGCCATTTAGCTCCTCCACGATCTGCCACACCGACTGGATGGCTTCGTGAATCATGAACTTGTCCATTGCCGCGTGGGCTTTAGTCGCCGACTGGCTCATAACCTGGCGAATGTGCTGGTCTGCCGCGTCAAGAGCTGCCTCATTTGCTTCTGGCACCGCGCCGTCGAAGTAACGGGTAATCATGGCAATCACGCGGGAGGCGAGGTTCCCAAAGCCGTTGGCAAGTTCTGCTTCGTAACGAGCAGAGAGGTCTTCCCAGCTAAACGATCCATCCGAGCCGAAGGTGATGGCGCGCATGAAGTAGTAGCGAAATGCGTCAGAACCAAACACCTCAGTGATCTGGGCAGGCGCAATACCGGTGAGCTTTGACTTCGACATCTTTTCGCCACCCACCAGAAGCCACCCGTGAGCGAAGACTCGTGCGGGCGGGGTCAAGCCAGCGGCCATCAGCATCGCCGGCCAAATCACGGCGTGGAATCGGGCGATATCTTTTCCGACCAGCTGAACTGCAGGCCAGCGCTGTGTAAATTCCTCGTCATCTACACCCCAGCCCGTGGCAGTGATGTAGTTGAGCAGCGCGTCAAACCATACGTAGGTGACCTGGTCTGGGTCGAAGGGCAGCTCGATACCCCATTCCAAGTTGGCGCGTGAAATGGAGAGGTCTTCGAGTCCGCGGCTGACGAAGGCGACGATTTCGTTTCGCACGCTTTCGGGCTGAATAAAGTCTGCTTGGGTCTTGTACAGCTCCAGGAGCTGGTCTTGGAACTTAGAGAGGCTAAAGAAGTAGTTGGTTTCGCTTAGGACCTCGACAGGGCGGCCGTGGATGTGGCACACCTTTTGGCCGTTGAATTCTTCAGCACCGTCGGCCAAGTCTGATGGCTGCTTATATTCCTCACAGCCCACACAGTAGAAACCTTCGTATTCGCCCTTGTAAATAAAGCCCTTGTCATAGAGGAGGGTGAGGAATTTCTTGACACCCTCTTCGTGGCGCGGCTCGGTGGTGCGGATGAAATCGTCGTTTGCAATGTTGAGTGTTTCCAACAACGGACGCCATGCGCTCTCCACCAACTTGTCTGCCCACTCTTGGGGCTCAACACCGTTGGCGACCGCAGTGCGGAGGATTTTCTGGCCGTGTTCGTCGGTTCCGGTGAGGAACCAGGTGTTCTTGCCGGTTTGGCGGTTCCATCTGGCTAATACGTCGGCTGCGACCTCGGTGTAGGCGTGGCCAATGTGGGGTACGTCATTGACGTAGAAAATTGGCGTCGCAATAAAGAAAGAAGACGAAGAGGTCATAGCGTTCAATCCTACGCATCCCCACCCAGTAGCGCCGAATAGAGCTCCCGCTTGGAATAGCCGGTTTCTTTGGCAATTTCTCGCGCCACATCGCTTGCCCGCTCACCCGCGGCAACCCGCTGGCGAGCATCAGCCACGGCCTGGTCAAAGCTCACTTCTTGGCCGTGAAATCCTTCAACAACGAGGGTAATTTCACCCTTTGTGCCCTCTGAATAGTGTTGGGCAAGAACAGAGAGAGTGTCTGTGCGCACCTCCTCAAACATTTTCGTGAGCTCCCTCGCCACACAGGCCATGCGGTCAGCGCCAAACACCGTACTCATCACCTGGAGGGTGTCCGCGAGCCGGTGGGGAGACTCAAAAAAGACCATGGTGCGCTTTTCGGTAGCCAGCGCAGACAGCGCTCCAGACTTCCCCTTCTTGGGGATAAACCCTTCGAAGCTGAAGCGATCGGTGGGCAATCCACTTGCCGACAGTGCCGAAATCACGGCGCTGGGGCCTGGCAGCGGGCTTACGGCAATACCTCGTCGGTGTGCTTCTCGGACGAGAGCGAAACCAGGATCAGAGATGCCTGGCATTCCCGCGTCACTGACGAGAACGACGTTTGACGAGGCGGCCACAGCCAAGACTTTGTCGATTTGCTCGCTTTCGTTGTGTTCGTGTAGCGGGAGGAAATCTGCGCCGGTGGTGACGCCCAATGCCCCAATGAGCTTCTTAGTCGTTCTGGTGTCCTCGGCCACGATCAACGCTGCAGACGCGAGAGTCTCCACAAGCCGTGGCGTGTGGTCGCCGAGGTTTCCAATGGGAGTGGCGGCGACAATCAGCATGTGTTTATTGTTCCAGCGCCGCTAAGCGCTGGCTAATCGAGCAACTACCTACCAGTTGCCATCCATCGGGTGAGTTCCCACCCTCTTACCCGCATCCATTGCGGCAATTTCTGCCATATCAGTCGCGTCTAGCTCGAAATCGAAGACATCAAAGTTTTCTACCAGGCGTTCTTTTCGAACGGTCTTCGGGAAGACGATCACACCTTCTTGGAGGTGCCAGCGAATGACGACCTGGGCGACCGATTTCCCGTGCTTTGTGGCGATGTCGACTAAACCTGGGCATTGCTCTTCGAGCGAATACTTTCCTTGACCCAGCGGACCCCACGCTTCGGTCAGGATTCCGCGTGGTTCTTGGAATGCCCGGAGGTCTCGCTGTTGGAAGGCGGGGTGAAGCTCCACCTGGTTCACCACCGGCATCGTCGACGAATGGGCGGCGAGGCGCTCTAGGTGCTCTGGTTCAAAGTTGGACACTCCAATGGAGCGCACCAGCCCCTCGGAGTGGAGTTGTTCCATTGCCAGCCACGACTCAAGGTAGAGGTCCTTGGCGGGGGCTGGCCAGTGGATCAAATACAAGTCGACGTAATCAAGCCCTAACCTCTCCAGGCTGCCCTCGAGTGCGGCGCGGGGTTCGGTTGCTCCCTGGTCTGCATTCCACAACTTTGTGGTGATGTAGAGATCTTTTCGATCAAGCCCTGATTGGGCGATCGCTGTTCCTACGCCCTCTTCGTTGTCATAGACCTTGGCCGTGTCGATGTGGCGGTACCCCACCTCAAAGGCGTCGAGCACGACCCGGGTGGCGTCGTCTGGCTCCATCCGAAACACACCCAGGCCCAGTTGGGGGATGTCATATCCGCTGGAGAGGGATAGGGAAGGGACGCCGTTGCTACTCATGATCTCCATTGTTCAGGCTTCGAGCCCTAGTGTCGAGGGCCATAAATACACAGGAGGGAGGGGATTACCCCCTCCCTCCTGTGTGGTGGAAATTACTTGGACGACTGTGCGTTGACCTCGTAGGAGGTGTTGGTGGACTCGAAGAAGTTCACCAACTGCAGGGTGTCGTTTGCCGTTGCCATCCACTTGGCAGGGTTTGCCACGTTGTACTCGGTTTCGAATCCGAGCTCTTCGAGGCGACGGTCTGCCAGGTACTTCACGTACTGGTTGATGTAGTTGGCGTTGAGACCGAGGATGCCGTTTGGCAGCAGGTCGTGGTTGTACGCCGACTCCATCTCGACAGCGTCGAGAATCATCTGACGAATCTCGGCGGCAAACTCTGGAGTCTGCAGGTCGGGGTTTTCTTCCAGCACGGTCAGAATCAAGTTGATTCCAAACTTCAAGTGCAGCGACTCGTCACGGACAATCCAGTCCACGAGGGATCCGAAGTTACGCAGCAAGTTGCGCTGGCGGAAGCTCAGGGCGACCATGAAGCCCGAGTAGAACCAAATGCCCTCGAGGATGACGTTGTAGGCAACCAGG
>CAYXEM010000046.1:0-6555 GCA_964464045.1 uncultured Microbacteriaceae bacterium
GTGGGGCCACTCTGAAAAGCGGACAACGGTTGTCCCGCCGACGGTGAAAGCGCAAATTGCGTGAAACTCTCAGGCCAATGACAGAGGGGGAGTCACGAGACAGGTTCCTGTCTCGTTGACGCGGGAGGCCACATGTCATCACACACCACGCCGCTCCACAGTGTGCACGAAGCCGCAGGTGCGGCGTTCACTGACTTTGCCGGCTGGCAGATGCCCGTGCGCTACAGCTCAGACCTCGCTGAACACCACGCCGTTCGCGAAAGCGCCGGACTATTTGACCTCAGCCACATGGCAGAGATCAGGGTGAGCGGCCCCGGCGCAGCGGCGGCTTTGGACTATGCGCTTAGTTCAACCCTGTCGACGCTTGAATGCTGCCAAGCCAAATACACCCTGATGTTGGCCGAGAATGCAGGCATCATCGACGACCTCGTGGTCTATCGGTTGGGCGATGAAGAATTCCTTATTGTGGCAAACGCCTCCAACCGTGAGCCCGTCGTCTCAGAGATGCTCGCGCGTTCCAAAGGCTTCGATGTCGTCGTCGCGGATGAGACCGATGACACGGCCATGGTGGCGGTGCAAGGGCCAAAAGCGCTCGCGATTGTGCATGCGGTGTCGGGGCTGATACCCGCCAGCTCATTAGATGACCTTGGCTATTACCGGATCATGTCGGGAACATACGACGGCCGTGACATGTTGATCGCGCGCACTGGATACACCGGGGAAGACGGTTTTGAGCTCTATGTCGATGCCGACCAGGCAAGCAGCCTGTGGGAAGCCATCGTGCAGGCGGGATCAGGCCACGACCTAGAACTCTGCGGACTCGCCTCGAGGGATACTCTCCGACTCGAAGCCGGGATGGCGTTGTACGGTCACGAACTCGAGCGTCACGTACGCCCAGGCGAGGCTCGCCTTAGCCGAGTAGTCGACATGGACAAAGAAGACTTTGTCGGCAAAGCGTGGCTTGTCGAGCACCAGGAGCCGTCGAAGAAGATATTGGTGGGTATCCAGGCCGAAGGAAAGAGGGCGGCGAGAGCGGGATATCCCGTAGTCGACCCGGGCTCCATGGAACCTATTGGTGAAGTAACTTCTGGAGCGCTCTCACCCACTCTTGGCTACCCCATCGCGATGGCTCTTATTGACCGCGACCACCGTGGGGTGGACACTGAGGTACATCTTGATGTGCGAGGAACCATGATCCCCGCAAAAATCGTGGCACTGCCCTTCTACCGCCGCCGAAAGGACTAAAAAATGTCGAACATCCCCGCACACCTGAGCTACACCAAAGACCACGAATGGGTCCTGGTCGAGGGCGACCAGATGACAGTGGGAATTACCCAATACGCTGCCGACGCCCTCGGCGACGTGGTCTATGTTGACCAGCCTTCCGTGGGATCAAATATCTCTGCCTCGTCCATCGTCGGTGAGGTGGAGTCCACGAAGTCGGTGGGAGAAATTTTTGCCCCTGCATCGGGAAGTGTGGTGGAGGTCAACCAGGCCGTCGTCGATGACCCTTCGCTGATTAACCGCGACCCCTTTGGTGATGGCTGGCTGTTTAAAATCACGAGTTCTGACACCTCTGACTTCTTAGACGCTGACGCATACCGCGCCCTGATTGGAGAGTAAGTGAGCGCTGACCGGTTTCTCGATCGACACCTTGGAGTAGATGACTCGGCGGAGTCATTGATGTTGCAGGCCCTCGGGTTTGCCAGTCTCGATGAACTGATGGACCAGGCGGTGCCTGGACATATTCGACAGACCGACCTGATCAAGACGATCCCAGAAGCCGCGTCAGAAGCCGAGGTGTTGGCCGAGCTGACCGCACTCGGTGACAACAACACCGTCCGTCACAGCATGATCGGGCTGGGCTATTACAACAGCCACACCCCGTCAGTAATTAAGCGAAACGTGCTGGAAAACCCCAGTTGGTATACCGCCTACACCCCGTACCAGCCAGAAATCTCGCAGGGCCGCCTCGAAGCGTTGATCAATTTCCAAACCATGGTCTGTGACCTCACGGGTATGGATATTGCCGGCTCGTCGATGTTGGATGAGGCCACCGCAGTGGCAGAAGCGATGCTTCTGGCACGCCGTGCATCCGGTGTTGCGGGCAACACCTTCTTGGTAGACGCCGATGCACTGCCCCAGACCAAAGCAGTCTTGAGCGGCCGGGCAGAACCCCTCGGTATTGAGCTTGTGGAGACTGACTTCGAAGGAGACCTTCCCGAAGCCTTTGGCGCCTTTATTCAGTATCCAGGCGCCTCAGGCCGAGTAATCAATCCTTCCTCTGCAATCGCTGCCGTGAAAGAAAAAGGTGGCATCGCCATCGTGGCGGCTGACCTCCTCGCGCTCGCGCTTCTCACCTCTCCGGGTGAGATGGGCGCTGATGTTGTGGTGGGAACCTCGCAGCGCTTTGGTATTCCCCTCGGCTTTGGCGGGCCGCACGCGGGCTACCTCGCCGTTCGATCGGGCCTCGAGCGCCAGATGCCTGGCCGTCTAGTCGGTGTATCCAAAGACCGATTCGACAACCCTGCCTATCGACTCACGCTTCAAACCCGCGAACAGCACATTCGCCGCGATCGTGCCACCAGCAACATCTGTACCGCTCAGGTGCTCCTCGCCGTGATGGCAGGAATGTTTGCCGTCTATCACGGCCCCTCGGGTATCAAATCGATGGCAGACGCGGTTGCCAAGCAAGCCGCAGAATTTGCCTCGCGTGCACGCGCAGCCGGATTCGACGTCGTCCACGAGAACTTCTTTGACACCGTCCAGCTTCGCGTCCCTGGCCAAGCCGCACGTGTGGCTCAAGATGCCAAAGACCATGGAGTGCTTCTTTACGAAGTAGACGCCGACACGGTGCAGTTGTCGTTTGACCAAGTCACCGCAGAAGCATCCGGCACGGGTGTCGGAGCCGCGCCGTTCACGGCACTGGCCGAACTCTTCGCGCTCGAGGGCTACACCGGCCAAAAGGCCGACACCGACGCGTTGCCCGAGGCTCTTCGCCGCGAATCTCACTACCTCTCGCATCCAGTGTTTAACGTGCACCGCTCGGAAACTCAGATGATGCGCTACCTCAAGCAGTTGGCCGATAAGGACTACGCGCTTGACCGGGGAATGATTCCCCTGGGTAGTTGCACAATGAAGCTAAACGCTGCTACCGAGATGGAAGCAGTGACCTGGCCAGAGTTTGGCTCTATTCACCCCTTCGCCCCCACCGACGATGTGGCGGGTTACCTGGTGATGATGTCTCACCTAGAAACCTGGCTGGCAGAGCTCACCGGTTACGACACTGTGTCTCTTCAGCCCAATGCAGGAAGCCAGGGCGAATACGCAGGACTCCTCGCCATTCGCGGCTACCACCACGCTCGCGGCGAAGGCCACCGCACGGTGTGTTTGATTCCCTCGAGCGCTCACGGCACCAACGCCGCCAGTGCAGTCTTGGCCGGTATGCAGGTAGTTGTGGTGGCCTGCAATGACCAGGGCGATGTTGATGTCGATGATCTGAGGGCCAAAATCTCTGAACACGGTGCGAACCTGGCCGCGTTGATGGTGACCTATCCCTCCACCCACGGTGTTTACGAACACGGCATCCGTGAGATCACCGACGCCGTTCACGCCGCAGGTGGTCAGGTCTACATCGACGGAGCGAACCTCAACGCCCTTGTGGGCTATGCCCGCTACGGAGACATCGGGGGAGATGTCTCTCACCTGAACCTGCACAAGACCTTCTGTATTCCACACGGTGGCGGAGGCCCAGGAGTCGGCCCAGTCGCCGCGAAGGCGCACCTTGCCCCCTACCTTCCAGGACACCCCTTCGCCCAGTCTGCCCACCACCCGGCCTTTGATCTTGCGACCGGAGATGCGGGAGCGTTCAAGCATGGAGGAGCCGCAGTATCCGCGGCGCCCTACGGAAGCCCCAGCATTTTGCCGATTAGCTGGGCCTACGTGCGGATGATGGGAGCAGAAGGGCTCACCCAGGCAACTGCCCGGGCAGTCTTGGCCGCAAATTACGTCGCCAAGCGCCTCGCAGGTCACTACCCCGTGCTCTATGCAGGCGACCACGGTCTTGTCGCCCACGAGGTTATCCTCGATATTCGCCCGCTCACCGCCGACACCGGAGTGAGCGTGGATGATGTGGCCAAGCGCCTCGTGGACTACGGCTTCCACGCTCCCACCATGTCCTTCCCGGTAGCCGGGACGCTCATGGTCGAGCCCACCGAGAGTGAAGACTTGGGCGAGCTCGATCGATTCATCGACGCGATGATTCGCATCCGCGAAGAAGCCGATCAGGTGAAGGCTGGTGTATGGCCTGCGGATAACAACCCGCTGGTTAATGCACCACACCCCGCCCACAGTGCGGTCAGTGATGAGTGGCCACACCCCTATTCGCGAAAGCTTGGCTGCTACCCGGCAGCGGTCAGCTCAGATGGTGAGCTTTCTGGCTCAGACCCCAGAGTGGTGAGTAAATACTGGGCGCCCGTGGGTCGAATCGACCAAGCATTTGGTGACCGAAACCTGGTGTGTGCGTGCCCGCCGATTGCGGAGTTCGCCTAGACCAGAACTTCTAGTTCGCGGGTGAGCGTTTCGGCGCTTTGGAAGGTGAACCCCACGAGGGACACGTGGCGCCATGCCACTTTGCCGTCGGCATCGATGATGAAAATGCTTCGGCGCGTTCCCATGCCGAGCAAACTCACTCCATAGGCGGCCGTGACGTCACCTTTTTCGTCAGCGAGGAGGGGGAAGCCGAGAGCTTTCGAGACGGCGAAGCTTTCATGGCTCTTTTGGTCCTGGCGTGAGATGCCCCAGATTTCTGCGCCTAGGTTTTTGAAATTCGCTAGCTCATCCTGGTAGCTACACAGCTGAGCGGTACAGCCCGGCGAATAGTCAGCCGGGTAAAACGCCAACACCACAGGGGTTCCTCGACGCTCAGACAGGGTGAAGTGGCGCTTTATGACTTCTCCGCCGTCGACGACAACACCCGGGAGGGTGAAATCTGGCGCGAGGTCGCCTACTTCTGGTTGAGCCACGCTCGAACGCTACAGCGCGAAACCGAGAATTTCCGGGAAGTTGTCTGAGATTACGGGGTAACCCACAAATGCCACCGTATCAATGAGGGTGTGGGCGGCAATGAGCGGAGCGAGCCTTCTGGTGCGCTGGAAATACCACCCAAAGATCAGGCCCATGACAACGTTGCCTACAAACGCGCCGAAGCCTTGGTAGAGGTGATACGTCCCGCGCAGAAGAGCTTGGATCACCACGATTGCTTTAGGGGAAAACGCCAACGCGGTGAACCGGTTATGCAGATAACCAACTGCGATCGTTTCTTCGACCAGTCCGGCTGTTAATGCGCGCAGGAGGAGGACAGGGATTGTCCACCAGTAGTTTTCCAAAGCGGTCGGCACCACGTTCACCGTGACGCCCAGCGCGACACCACCGGCGTACACGGCGAGACCAGGAATACCAATCAGTGCCGCAAGGCCCACACCCACACCGATGTCACGGCCCACTCTGGAGCCATCTACTCCTAGAGCCGCGAGACGAGACGTGGGAGACCAGAGGAGGAACACCACGAGAGCCACTGGTGCCAAGGCGCCGACGATGCCTAAGAGTTGATAGGTCAGGTCGAACCAGGGCTGTTCCGAAAGCGAGCGGTTTATCGTGGCTGTTTGTTCACCCAGCGGGGTGTCGATGCTCAGGCGTCTCACTATGCTCACCAGGGCATAGAGAGCGCTGAGTCCAAGGCTTAGGCCAAGGACAATGGCGATCTCCGCTTTAATCCGGTTAGGACTGTGAGGCACCAGGAAGCTCACACTGACATGTCGGGTGGGGCAAGAACATCCTGGCCTTCGACACCACTCGGTAGGCAAGCTCGGCAAGCACGGACACGGGCCACGTGTCGAGCAGGTGGCCGACAAACCTCCAGCGCCACTGCGGCTGATGGCGACACATCGCCGCAATCGCCGCTGCGCCCGCCAGATGTTCCTCCTCAGTGATCAGCCAGACATAGCGCGACACATCGTCAGTGCTCAACCCCAGGGCGTCGAGATCCACGTTCGCGCTTGAGACAACCTTGGGAGGAACGCTAAATAGTCGATCGAGGTCGTGGGCCCAGTGGCGGCAAAAAGGGCAATTGCCGTCATAGACCAACGTGCCCGGATTCCTACTCACCCCTCAATGCTAAAACCCAAGGCTGAGCCCTCGCTAAGCTAGAGGGGTGTTCCACTGTGTGAGTGGGCGCCGCGGAATCTAGTCCGCATCCCACCTCGGAAGGAAACACCCATGGCGCTTGTCCGCCGCGAAGATCTGCGCAATGTCGCCATTGTTGCCCACGTTGACCACGGAAAGACCACCCTGGTCGACCAGATGCTGCGCCAAACCGGCTCACTCGATGCTCACCAGGTCCCGACCGACCGTGCGTTGGACTCCAATGACTTGGAAAAAGAAAAAGGCATCACGATTCTCGCCAAGAACACCACCGTTCACTACACCGGCGAGTCAGCACCTGCAGGTGGCGTCACGATTAACGTCATCGATACCCCCGGCCACGCCGACTTCGGC
>CAYXEM010000047.1:0-6493 GCA_964464045.1 uncultured Microbacteriaceae bacterium
ACTGCGACTTGATCGCTTCATCACCGGTGAGCTCGAGCGCCTCGAGTTGTATAGAAACCGTCCGGTTCTTGCCAACCCCGTGACTCTTGTCGACCAACAGGCTGAAGACATCATGAGACTGGTCCAACGAGGTGTCGACCGAGCCGATTCTTTGCTGGAGCGCTCCACCCTGGAGATCGCAAAACTTCGGGCGAGCACCAGGGCCCTCTCTCCCCACGCCACCTTGGAGCGAGGCTATGCAATTGTTCATGGCCCAGACGGCGCCTTAGTCTCTGACCCGTCCCAAGTCTCAGCAGGCGACGACCTCGATGTGAGGGTGAAGGGCGGCAGCATTCCCACCACTGTTCGAAGTAAGGACTCCTAGAATGGCTGCGATGAGCGAGAAGAAAAGTGACCTCGACGCCTCAGTTGCCGAGTTGAGCTACGAGGCAGCCAGGGATCAACTGGTTGAGGTGGTGAACACCCTGGAACAGGGTGGAGCGAGCCTCGAAGAGTCCATTGCGCTGTGGGAGCGCGGCGAGGCTCTTGCCACCCGCTGTGAGCAATGGCTCGACAACGCGAGGGAACGACTCGATAAAGCCCGCAACAGCGCCGATGACTGATCTCAGTCCCGCGGAAGTCGCGGAGGCTAAGGCGGAAGCCAGGCGTCTTCGCCGCCAACGCCAAACAACGAAGAACTTGGTGGCGTCCATTGTGGCCACCCTCGCGATTGTCGTGTTCTTAGTGCTCGTTGTCGCTCGCCCCTCCGATAGCTTTCGCGACGCAATTGACTACCAGGCAGTCGCAGAAGAACTCTCCACCAAGACCGCATTCGCTCTTGCTGCTCCCGATCTTGATCCCACGTGGAGCGCGAACAGGGCCGATATCCGTGACGAGCCGTCCGGCCAGGTGTGGACTCTCGGCCTCATTTCCAGCTCGGGCGATTTCGTCAAGATCACCCAGTACTTAGGTGTTGATGGCGATCTCAGCGCCTTGATTGCTGACGGTGGGGTCGATTCCACTGAAACAATTTCTGGCACCTCGAACCACCCACTGGAGTGGTCACTGCGTGACCGATCTGAGCGAGAAAACCCAGGGAATGATGTGATTATTGCCTGGCGCAAGTCTCCCGCAGGAGCACTTGTGGTGAGTGGGACGAGTAAACCAGGCGTGCTCTCAGTGATTGCTGCCCTGCAGGATAGTCAACAGGTGTTATTCGAGGAGGCGAAATGAGTGAGGTAACCCCCGCTGACGTGTGGCGCGAAATGAGTGCGGGAAATGAGCGCTTCATTGCCGGCACCCCCGCCCACCCCCGTCAAGACGTGGAACACCGCAGCGAATTGGCCTTGGCTCAAACTCCAAGAGCTGCTCTATTTGGCTGCAGCGACTCCAGGCTTTCTGCTGAAATCATCTTCGACCAGGGCTTGGGTGACCTTTTCGTCGTACGAAATGCTGGTCAGGTTATTTCCTCATCGGTGCTGGGATCTCTTGAATACGCGGTCGAGGTCTTGGGTGTTGCGCTGATCATGGTGTTAGCTCACGACAGTTGCGGTGCCGTCGAGGCAGCTATTCAAAAAGACCAAGACCCCTCGACTCTCTTCCCTCCTCACGTTGACGACATCGTGACCGACATCCTCCCCGCTGTCGTGCGCACCAGAGAGTCAGTGGGGGCGACCCAGGGCGACCACATCGATTCGTCGGTGGTGGGTCTTGAGCACCTGCGCGACACGATTTCGGCTCTGTTATCCCAATCTGAACTGATCGGCCAAAAGATTGCCGACGGTAAACTAGCCATCGTTGGAGCGAATTATCGCCTCGCTGAGGGCCGCGTCATTTCTGATGTCGTTGTCGGCGACATCAACTAAGCCCCATCACAAAGGAAGGCTCAGCAATGAGTAGCAGCACGCCAGAGTTTCGCATCGAGCACGACACGATGGGTGAGGTCAAAGTCCCTATCAACGCCTTATACCGGGCACAAACCCAGCGTGCAGTAGAAAACTTCCCGATTTCTGGCTCAGGCCTCGAAGCAGACCACATCATCGCGTTGGCTCAGGTGAAAAAGGCTGCAGCATTGGCCAACGTGGAGCTTGGAATCATCGACAAGCAGCTCTCCGACGCCATCGTCTCTGCCGCAGACGAGATCATCGCGGGAAACCACCTCGACCACTTCCCCGTTGACACCTACCAGACCGGCAGTGGCACCTCGTCAAACATGAATATGAACGAGGTGATCGCCACCCTCGCGACGAGTGCATCGGGCGTGGAAGTCCACCCCAACGACCACGTCAACGCGTCCCAGTCCTCAAATGACGTCTTTCCGACCTCGGTTCACGTCGCCGTCACCGGCGCGCTGATTAACCAGCTCGTGCCTTCCCTGGAGCACCTCGCCACAGAGCTCGAAAAAAAGGCCGAGGCATGGGCTTCGGTGGTAAAGGCTGGTCGCACCCACCTGATGGATGCAACCCCGGTCACCCTGGGTCAAGAATTCGCCGGCTACGCCCGCCAGGTGCGCCTGGGAATCGAGCGAATCCAAGCTGCACTCCCCCGCGTGGCCGAGGTGCCCCTTGGCGGAACAGCAACGGGAACCGGAATTAACACCCCCAATGGCTTCTCTGCTCGAGTCATTGAACTCCTTGCTTCGCAGACGGGACTTCCCGTCACCGAAGCAAAGGACCACTTCGAAGCACAGGGTGCACGCGATGGCCTCGTCGAAGCCTCGGGTGCACTTC
The DNA here is from genome assembly GCA_964464045.1 of uncultured Microbacteriaceae bacterium. Taxonomy (GTDB): domain Bacteria; phylum Actinomycetota; class Actinomycetes; order Actinomycetales; family Microbacteriaceae; genus Pontimonas. Next base: position 2,709 of record CAYXEM010000047.1, read on the forward strand.
GTGTGATTGCCGTGTCACTGACCAAGGTCTGCAACGACATTCGCTGGATGGGATCTGGCCCAAACACTGGTCTTGCCGAAATCGCGATCCCCGACCTTCAGCCTGGCTCGTCCATCATGCCCGGCAAGGTGAACCCCGTCATCCCGGAAGCAGTGCTCATGGTGTGCGCTCGTGTGATTGGAAATGACCAGACGGTGGCGTGGGCGGGAGCAACTGGAAACTTCGAGCTCAACGTCGCCATTCCTGTCATGGCCACCTCACTTCTCGAGTCGATCCGCCTACTTGCCAATGCCTCACGCGTATTGGCAGACAAGACCGTGACGGGACTCGAGGTCAATGAAGAGCGCTCCCGCGCCCTCGCGGAGTCCTCGCCGTCGATTGTGACCCCACTTAACCGAGTAATCGGCTACGAAGCCGCTGCCAAGGTCGCCAAGCATGCCGTGGCACACAAAATGACCGTGCGCGACGCTGTGATCGATTTGGGCTTTGTCGAGCGCGGTGAAGTCACCGAAGCTCAGCTCGATGAAGCACTCGATGTGCTTCGGATGACCTCCCCCGGGCTTTAAGCCGCGGGCTGGTTACCCTCCAGCAAATCGGTCACCAAGGCGGCAATCTGGCTGCGCTCAGACCTAGTCAACGTCAGGTGCGCAAAGAGCTGCTGTCCTTTAAGAGCCTCGATCACACTTGCCACACCGTCGTGCCTGCCAACTCGTAAGTTGTCACGCTGTGCCACGTCGTGGGTGAGAACAACCCTCGAGTTCTGGCCGATGCGACTCAGCACCGTCAGCAAGACATTTCGCTCCAACGATTGAGCTTCGTCCACGATCACGAATGCGTCGTGGAGCGAGCGGCCTCGAATGTGGGTCAGGGGAAGAACTTCGAGGAGCCCCCGCTCCATCACCTCGTTGACGACGTTTTGACTCACCACAGAGCTCAACGTGTCAAAGGTTGCTTCAGCCCAGGGATTCATCTTGTCGCCCTGGTCGCCAGGGAGATAGCCAAGTTCCTGGCCGCCGACTGCGTAGAGGGGCCTAAAGACCATGATCTTGCGGTGAAGATTTCGCTCCAGCACCGCTTCGAGTCCTGCGCACATCGCCAGAGCCGATTTACCGGTTCCCGCGCGTCCGCCCAAGGACACAATTCCTATGTTGTTGTCTAACAACACGTCGATGGCGAGGCGCTGCTCTGCTGAGCGTCCGTGGAGACCAAAGACATCGCGATCTCCGCGAACAAGCGAAATGGTGCCCTTTGCACCCACTCGACCGAGCGCGGATCCCCGCTCGCTCGATATGACGAGACCGGTATTGATGGGCAAGTCTTCAACGAGCGGAGTGCTCAACACTTCGTTGTCGTAGAGCTCGGCAACATCATCAGAACCCAAAGAAATCTCTGAGATTCCGGTCCACCCGGAATCAACGGCAAGCTCTGCGCGGTACTCCTCAGCACCCAACCCAATGGATGCAGCTTTCACACGCATAGGAAGGTCTTTGGAAATCACCGTGACGGCGAGGCCCTCGTTCGCGAGATTGAGTGCAACGGCAAGAATTCGGGAGTCGTTGTCGCCGAGCTGGAGCCCGGACGGCAATACGGCCTGGTTGGAGTGATTGAGCTCAACACGGAGAGTTCCGCCGTCGCCTACTGCGATCGGAAAGTCAAGGCGTTCGTGCTTTGCACGAAGATCGTCCAGGTGTCGAAGAGCCTGGCGAGCAAAGTACCCAATCTCGGGGTCGTGCCGCTTTTTCTCAAGTTCACTCACCACCACCACGGGCAACACCACGTGGTGCTCGGCAAATCTAAAAATTGCCGCCGGGTCAGACAGCAGGACCGAGGTGTCGAGAACGAACGTCCGCTCCCTGGTCTCGTCTTTCTTGCTGCTGCGTTTTTGAGTAGTGGACCGAGGGTTTGCGGATGGTGTCACCTTGGCTCCTATGAAGTTGGGTTACCCGTTGGCGACGACGCTACGCCAGGTATACCCGGCGCCCGGACCGACACGCCCTAGCAAATGTGACAGCTGGGTAAATATCTAGTGACCGTATCGGCGCTGACGGCGACCAAAGTCACGAATGGCCCGCAAGAAGTCGACCTCGCGCAGGTCGGGCCCGAGTGCTTCCACGAAATAGAACTCGCTGTGCGCTGCCTGCCAGATCATGAAGTCGCTTAAACGCTGCTCACCTGAGGTTCTAATGACAAGATCCAAATCGGGCTGACCCCCGGTGTAGAGGTTGTCCGCAATCGCCTCAACACTGATTTCTTGGGAGAGTTCCTCGAGAGTGCCCCCTTTGTCAACGTGGCTCTTGACGAATTTTTTGACGGCTTGAGTGATGTCTTGACGGCCGCCGTAGCCGACGGCGAGGTTGACCTGCATACCGGAGTTTGCTTCACTGCGAGCTGCAGCGCCGTCTAACTGGGCAAGGAGTCCGTGGGGAAGGTCTTCTCGGTGGCCGAGGTGGCGCACTCTCCAATTACGAAACCTAGATAGCTGATCCGCGAGCGACTCGATGATGGTGGCGAGCGCGTCTAGTTCCTTTTGATCGCGCCCGTGGATGTTGTCGGTGGAGAGCAAATACAAAGTGACTACTTCCACACCCATGTCATCACACCAGGTAAGAAACTCGTGGATCTTGTCGGCACCTGCCCGGTGCCCGTGGGCTGAGGATTCGAGTCGCTGCTTGGCCCACCGGCGGTTGCCATCCAAAATGAGCCCCACATGACGCGGGTGGTTCTTGGTGAAGATTTGGCCTTTGAGTCGACGGATGTAGAGCTGGTACAAGAAACCAAGCCCAGGAATCAGACTGCGTCGTGGCACACAGGAATGTTAGTCCTATCTCGAGGCTCAAGAAAGTGGAGCTCCCTGTGATCTGCTCGTAACCTCGCTCTCCTATGCTCAGGACATGGCGGACTCCCCACACGATGCACCATCTGGCACTCTGTCCCTTCCCCTATTGGAGGACTCGATTGCCTACCGTCAGGCTGAACACAAGCCCTCGTGGCGCGGCTGGATTCACCTCGGAACCTTTCCTATTGCCTTGGCCGCGGGAATTGTGCTGATTGTCCTTGCCGAGGGAACCAGTGCAAAAGTTGGGGCGAGCATTTTTGCTGCCAGTTCGCTTGCCATGTTTGGGGTCTCGGGCACGTATCACCGCTTCCGGTGGTCAGATACGACGAAGGCAGTTCTTCGTCGCCTCGACCACGCCAATATCTTCCTTCTCATTGCGGGCACCTACACCCCTTTGGCGCTGTTGGCATTACCGGACGAAAAAGGAACCCTCCTGTTATGGCTGGTGTGGAGTGGAACAGCACTCGGAATAGGACTGCGAGTCCTATGGCTTGGCGCTCCGCGGTGGATCTACGTACCGCTGTACCTCGCGCTTGGCTGGGCCGCAATGATGTACATCCAAGACCTCTTCTCCACCAACATCGCGATGATGGTCTTGGTGCTCGTCGGCGGCGGACTCTATAGCGTGGGCGCCGTGGTCTACGGCACTAAATGGCCAAACCCCTCACCGAAGAACTTCGGTTTTCACGAAATCTTCCACGCACTCACCGTCTTGGCCTTTATGTGCCATTGGAGTGCGGTGTTACTTATTTGCTTGAACCCGCTTTAGCAGCGGCTTCCTCAGCGTCAAGCTTCGCGGCGATTTCCTCGCGGTAGCGGACCCTGCGGACTCGTCTGACCATGTCGAGAATGAGCAGCAGCGACGCAATCGCGACACCGAAGGTCGCTACGAAGCCGATTACGCCCGGAGTAACCATGACGGGATTTACCTCGATTGCGGGAATCAGCT
>CAYXEM010000048.1:0-6384 GCA_964464045.1 uncultured Microbacteriaceae bacterium
TTGAGGTGCTAGTGCCCGTATTAGGGCGTGGGGGTTCAAGTCCCCCCTCGCGCACCAGAATCAAGGGGTCTCACGCAGTGCGTGAGGCCCCTGATGCATTTCTGGGGAAAACTCTCAACCGCTGGTGTCAGTGGACATTGACAGAATCGAACATATGTTCGAATATGGCTCTATGTCCCCCACGCTCACACTGCATCCTTCGGCGTCGATACGCCGGGAGCAAGTCAGCGCTTTGCGGGACAAAATTCGTTCCCTGGAAGCGCCCCGCATGGATGCGCCTGTTCATCCAACGCTGCCTGTTGTGGCTGATCTTTTTCCCGAGCGCGGCCTTCGCCGAGGTGGCGTCTATCAGCTGGGCCCCCAGCACACGCTGCTGTGGTCGTTGATCGCCCAGATGACCAGGTCAGGTCATTTTGTCGGTCTGGTGGGCTTTAAGCATCTAGGCCTTCGAAGCGCTGAAGACCTGGGGGTTGATCTCGACCACCTGGTGATCATCAAAGACCCCGGAAATATGTGGTGGCACACCACCAACACATTGATTGACGCGCTCTCGTTAGTGGCTCTGCGGCCCAGTGGAGCACTCCCCTCTGCTCATCAGCGCGATCGGTTTCAGGCGCGTCTGCGTGAGCGAGGAAGCACCCTTTTGGTCTCTGGGGCATGGCCAGGAGCAGACGCGGCTATCACCGTCGCACACAGCCACTGGGATGGTCTTGAAGCAGGCGCTGGTCTTTTGCAGCGTCAAGAGCTCACTCTCTCCTACCGTGGTCGACGCGATTCGACGGGCCGCTCTCTTCAGCTGGTGGTCTCTGCGGATGGAATGAGCGCGGCTCCACGACGCGATAACGCCTCGACAATTACTCCTCTGCCGATGAGGCGTGTGGTGGGCAGCACGCACGAGAGGCAGGCGGGATAGCCCATGTCTCACCGTTCCCTTGTCGTCTATTGCCCCAACTGGTCCATCGTCGCCGCACGGGCTGATGATGCGTCTGTGTCGGCCGAGCTTCCCCTTGCACTAAGCCACGGCCACTACATCACCGCCTGCTGTGAGCGCGCCAGCGCGAACGGAGTTCGCCCTGGCCAACGGGTCAGAGAAGCACAAGGCGGCTGCCCTGACCTTCAACTTCTGCCTGATCGGCCCGAGCGTGACCAGAGAGTATTTGAGCGAGTGCTCACCCACCTGTCTGACACACTCGCGCTTGTGGCCGTGATCGAGCCAGGTGTCTTGGCGGCCAGAGCCTCGGGGCTTGCGCGCTATTACGGCTCTGAGCAAGCTGCGGCCGCGGCGCTTCGTGGGGCCATCGAACACTCCCCGGTCCCGGTTTCGGCGCGGGTGGGAATTGCGGATTCACTCTTTGCCGCCGAACAGGCCGCGAAGCTGGGCACAAGCCTTGGGGAACCGGTGTGCACAGTGGAGCCAGGGGCTGACCGAGATTTCCTCTCCCCCCTTCCCGTCAGTATTTTCAACGATTCTCACTTCGCCTCATTGTTGGAGCGCTTGGGAGTGAGCACCGTGGGCCAATTTGCTGCACTTCCCAGTGATCAGGTCAGAGATCGCTTTGGCCCGACAGGTCTGCTCGCGCACCGCTGCGCGACGGGAGAAGATGCGAGCCACACCCATCAGCAAGGCATTCCGCCCGGCACCGATGTGGTCTGGCGAAGCGACGACGCAATTAGTCAATCTGATGCGCTGAGTTTTGCCCTGCTCGCCCCTGCGCATGAGTTCGTCAATGGCCTGATTGCCGCTCACACGGTGTGCACCACGGTCGGAATTGATTTAGTCGACGAGCGCGGTACTCACTATCGACGACGCTGGAGCCATCCGCGCTACTTCACCGCCAATGATCTAGTGAACCGGGTGCGCTGGCAGTGGGAGGCAGTAGCTACTCCGGAGACGGAAGAGCATATTCACAACGGCATCGTTGAAGTCACCTTCCAGGCCGTGGACCCTGATGACATCACCTGGCACGAGCCAGGTCTCTGGGGTAGCACCACCCACAACCGCGTCGAGCATGTGGTTGCCCAGCTTCAAACCAGATTGGGCTATCACGCCGTGTCTAAGGCAGATGCCAGGCCAGGTCACTCTTGGGCAGAGACCGAGGGTGCAACCACATGGGGTGAAAAGAGCAAGGCTCCTGAGGCCGACGTTGTGGCACCGTGGCCAGGGGCAATGCCTAAGCCGCTGCCGGCAACTGTGTTTCAACCTCCCGTCCCCATCTCGGTCACCGATGATGTGGGGAGCGGGGTGGTTGTTACCGAGACAGAGCTATCTGCCCCACCCGCACTGCTCACCAGGGGGCAGTCGACAAAGACAGTGACGGCGTGGGCGGGACCGTGGCCGGTTGATGAGCGATGGTGGGATGAACGAGGTTCTCGTCGCTATCGCCTGCAGTTGCTTGATAGTGATGGGGTGGGGTGGCTTGTCAGTAGCGAACACCCCAGCACATCCTGGGTGGTGGAGGCCAGGTACGACTGATGGGTTGGAACAATCCCCCCATTTCGTGGTCTGAATATGAACGCCTCCTGAGTGGCTCCAGTAAGCCTGGCGACGGGAGCGTTGCCGTCCCGATTGCCGAACAAGTCCCTGTTTCCGGAGAGGTCAATCCAGATGATGTTGTTGATTACGCGGAGCTGCACGTCCACAGCAGTTTCAGTTTTCTCGACGGAGTTTCCTCCCCCGAATCGTTAGTGCGTGAGGCGGCAAGGCTCAAGCTCTCCGCCATGGCCATCACCGATCACGACGGCTTGTATGGGGTGGCCCGTTTCGCCGAAGCAGCCCAGGCTCACGGTGTGCCTACTGTGTTTGGCGCAGAGCTTTCCCTCGCTCCACAGACGCTTCGCACCAATGCGGCAGACCCTCCAGGGCCACACCTTCTGGTGCTGGCCAGGGGGCCAGAGGGTTACCACCGCCTCGCGGGAGCACTCAGCGATGCTCATTTGAAAAGTGAAGAAAAAGGAGAAGCCCACTACGACTGGGACGATTTGGCCGATCGTGCACGCGACCACTGGTTGATTTTGACCGGATGTCGCAAGGGAACAGTCAGGGCGCCATTGCAAGGATCCCGCGCTCCTTCGGCCTCGGCTATTGAGCGCTCTCGAGTCGCGCTTGATGAGCTGGTGTCTCATTTTGGGGCTGATTCTGTGGTGGTCGAATTATTTGATTCGGGCCATCCCCTTGATGGGGTTCACAACGACATCCTCAACGTCTTGGCCCAGGAGAAAGGGCTGCCGACTATCGCGACGGGGCTGGTTCATTACGCGACACGAGATAAACACCGTCTCGCCCACGCGATGGCGGCTGTTCGGGCGAGACGATCTCTCGATGACATGTATGGCTACCTGCCGGTAGCTCCGACCTCTCATTTACGCTCGGGTGCTCAACAGCTCAGACGCTTTCGCCGATATCCAGGAGCTGTTGAACGCGCGGGCGCATGGGGGCGAGAACTTGCCTTCTCGTTGAAAAAAGTGGCCCCGCAGTTGCCTTTGTCGATGGTCCCTGAGGGATATACCTCGATGGAATATTTACGACACCTCATCCATGAGGCCATTCCCCGTCGCTACCCCGATGCCGAACAGGCCGTACACGATCGCATCGAACGAGAACTCGCGCTCATTGACGACAAAGGATTCGCGGGGTATTTCCTCATCGTCCACGACATTGTGCAGTGGGCGAGGCGTCGAGGAATTTTGTGCCAGGGACGGGGCTCTGCCGCGAACTCCGCAGTGTGTTTCTTATTGGATATCACTGCGGTGGATTCGATCTACTATGACTTGCCCTTTGAGCGGTTTTTGTCCGCGCTGCGTGACGAAGAGCCCGATATCGACGTGGATTTTGAGTCGAATCGACGCGAAGAAGTCATCCAATACGTCTATCAACGCTACGGGCGAAAAAACGCTGCCCTTGTCGCCACCGTGATCGAATACCGCTCCAAAAACGCGGTGCGCGATATTGCGCGCGCCTTGGGCTACAGCGGGGGCCAACAGGACGCCTTTTCCAAGAGCATCGAGCGGCGCAGCAAACTGGATGAACACGAGGGAATTCCTGATCGTGTCGTCGAATTGGCCAGAGAGATCCTGAGCCTGCCCAGGCATTTAGGAATTCATCCAGGCGGGATGGTGCTCACCGATCGGCCCATCGGCGAGGTCGTCCCCATTGAGCACGCGCGAATGGAGAATCGGACCATTTTGCAGTGGGACAAAGACGACTGCGAGTGGATGGGCTTGGTGAAATTTGACCTGCTGGGGCTTGGGATTTTGGAAGCAATCCAACACACGCTGACCCTCGCCCGTCAGGAGCTTGGTGAATCGTGGGAGCTTGCCACACTGCCCCGCGACGAACCAGGTGTCTACGACATGTTGTGTCGAGCAGATTCGATTGGCCTGTTCCAAGTGGAATCACGCGCTCAAATGGCGCTGCTGCCCAGGCTTCAACCTCGACGCTTCTACGACTTAGCCATTCAAATCGCGATGATTCGCCCCGGCCCCATTCAAGGTGGTGCGGTGCATCCGTTCGTGCGCAGAAAAGCAGGACACGAGCCGGTGAGCTACCCCCATCCCGCCTTAGAAGCCTGTTTGGAGCGCACCCTGGGAGTTCCTGTGTTCCAGGAGCAAATCATGCAAATGGCGATGGCAGTGGGCGGGTGTAGTGCAGAAGACGCCGATGTGCTTCGACGTGCGATGGGCTCAAAGAGGGGGCTTGAGCGTATCGAGTCCGTCAAGGACACGTTGTTTACAGGGATGGCCGATAACGGAATTGATCCAGACACCGCCGAGAAGCTCTATCGCACCATCCAGGCCTTCGCCGGTTTCGGGTTTGCAGAAAGCCACTCTCTCGCCTTTGCGCAGCTGGTCTATTCCAGCGCGTGGCTCAAACTCCACTACCCCGCCTTTTATTTGGTCGGGCTACTTAGGGCCTGGCCGATGGGGTTCTACTCCCCCGCCACCTTGGTCTCAGACGCTGAGCGCCACGGAGTGAGTGTGAAGAGACCATCGATTTCCTACTCGGGTGTTGACCCGACGATTGAACCCGTGGGGGGTGAGCGTGTTGTTGCCACAGGGCGGGATTCTTGTATGAGCTATCACCAGCCCCCTACTGGCGAGTTTGACCGGGACGCCCCTGACATCTCAGCCGAGCACCGTCGAGATGGCAGCGCTACGGTGCGTCTAGGTCTTGCCACAATCCACGGAGTAGGTCGCGACACAGCAGAGCGCATCGTGCGCGAGCGTGAGCGAAGTGGAGATTTCATCGACATTTATGACCTGGCCCGACGTGTTGGACTCACTGACCGTCAACTCGAAGCCTTGGGCGAATCCGGAGCGCTTGATGATCTGGGGCTTAATCGCCGAGAAGCCCTGTGGCTGTCAGGCCCTGCGACCACAGCCCACCCCGATTATTTAGAGGGAACCCATCAGCAGTTAGAGCTGCCTCTGTTTGCTCCGATGAGTGACTACGAGGTGATGGCCAGTGACCGAAACAGTACGGGAGTGTCTGTGGGAGACCATCCCCTTCGACACCTTCGGCATGAGCTATCTGAGCGGGGAATTGTGGATAGTCGCGACTTGCGAAGTTATGAAGTGGGTCGTCGAGTCTGGATAGCGGGACTCGTCACTCACCGTCAACGCCCCGGAACCGCCGGTGGAATCACCTTTTTGAATCTTGAAGATGAATGGGGGCTCACCAATATTGTCTGCAGCCCCGGCGTGTGGAAGCGGCACAAGCTGTTATTTCGGCACAGTAGAGCCCTGATTATTAGAGGGCTTTTGCAACGAAGCGATGAGGGAATTGTCTCTGTAGTGGCTGACGGGGTTTCTTCCTTGCCTATCGCCACCCCGGTGACAGCGAGAAACTTTCACTAGGACTGGGAGACACGAAGAGCGTGGAGTGCAACGGCGCCCGCGGCCGCCACATTGAGTGAATCCACTCCATGGGCCAGCGGAATCTCAACCAAGACATCACATAGCTCCATGGTCTTTCGGCTGAGCCCTGGCCCTTCGCTGCCGAGCACCATGGCTACTCGATCGGGTGCCTCGCCAACCCACTGGTCGAAATTCATTGACGAGGGGCCAAGAGCGAGCCCCGCCACTACGAAGTCATGATGGTGGAGAGCCTCGACAAGTTCTGGAGTTGAATCTGCTCTCGTCCAGGGCACCTGCAACACCGTTCCCATGCTGACTCGAACACTCCTTCGATAGAGCGGATCCGCGCATCGAGGCGACACGATGACGGCGTCTGCTCCCATCCCCGCGACAGAGCGAAAGAGGGCACCAACATTGGTGTGATCCACGATGTCCTCTAATGCGACAATGCGGGATGCTCCCTCAATGACCGAGTCAAGGCTGGGAAGTTGGGGGCGGTGCATGCTGGCGAGAGTGCCGCGGTGTAAATGA
>CAYXEM010000049.1:0-6310 GCA_964464045.1 uncultured Microbacteriaceae bacterium
TCGCCACGCGGTGTGGCTCACGAAGCTCGGCGGCTTGGGCCACGATGCGGGGGTAATCAGCGAGCGCAGCTAGCAGCTCCGCTTCGGTCTTGTCGGTGAGCACACTCGGATCAAACTCGGCGGTCGTAACACCTGCGGCGTCTGCATTCCGGGCAACCTGATGGGTTCTGGCGTGTGCGTATTGAACGTAGAACACGGGGTTGTCGTTTGAGTGGCTGAGCAGAATGTCTGGCTCGATGGTGAGGGGAGAATCTGCGGGGTAGCGACCAAGCGAATAGCGGAGGGCATCGGTGCCCAACCATTCACGAAGGTCGTCTAACTCGATGATGTTTCCTGCGCGCTTGGACAACCGCGCGCCGTTGACGCTCACCAGCTGACCAATCAACACTTCGATGTTGTGGGCTGGGTCATCTCCGGCAGCGCCAGAAATAGCTTTGAGGCGGTGAATGTACCCATGGTGGTCAGCACCCAAAAGGTAGATCTTGACGTCAAAGCCACGGTCCTTCTTCGACAGGTAGTAAGCGGCATCCGCGGCGAAGTAGGTGTAGACACCATTGGCGCGCCGGATCACGCGGTCTTTGTCATCTCCAAAGTCCGTGGTGCGCACCCAGACGGCCCCGTCTTCATCGAATACGTGGCCTTGCTCACGCAGGCGTTCTACTGACTGATCAATCAGGCTCGCGCCGTCAGCGGTTTCCATCACATGGAGTTGACGCTCCGAAAACCACACGTCGAAGTGGACGTTGAATTTCGCCAGCGATTCTTGAATCGCAGCAAGCTGGGTAGCGTAAGCAGCCTCCCTCGCACAGACGACGGCCTCGTCGTGAGGCATCTCGGCAAGGTTCGGGAATTCGGCGAGCACCTGTTTGCCCAGGTCATCGACATAACTTCCGGGGTAGCCATTTTCTGGCAACTCGCGTCCCAGGGCCCTGGCCAACACGGACTCACCAAAGACATCCATTTGGGCGCCCTGGTCGTTGATGTAGAACTCGCTTTTTACCTCGGCGCCTGCAGCGCGCAAGACCCGCGCCAGCGAGTCACCAAGAGCGGCCCAACGCGTGTGGCCGATGTGGAGTGGGCCGGTGGGGTTAGCCGATACGAACTCGAGGTTGATCGTCTGCCCCGTCAAGGCGTCGCTTCGGCCAAAGGTCTCGCCTGCATCAACGATGGTTTTGGCAATGTCGCCCAGCGCACCCGCATCCAGGGTGATGTTCAAAAACCCTGGGCCTGCGATATCGACGCTGTCTACGCCTTGGACCTCGAGTAACCCGGCGCGAACCCGCTCTGCCACCTCGCGGGGTGGCTTCCCCAGAGGCTTGGCAAGCTTCAGCGCGATCGAGCTCGCCCAGTCGCCAAATTCTGCCTTTTTGGGTCGCTCCAGCGCAACGTCATCAGGGCCGATCGCAAGCTCGACGGCGGCGCCAGATTCGTCAATGACGCGCGCAGCAATAGACGCGATGTGTTGGGCGAGAGCGGAGGGGTCCACAACTCACCATCCTAGTAACCAGTCTGAAAGTCCTAGGGTCCAAGCGTGTACCCTGAATGCGGAACTGAGCCCCCATAGCTCAGGGGATAGAGCGTCTGCCTCCGGAGCAGAAGGCCGTAGGTTCGAATCCTACTGGGGGCACTTTTTACCCTGAGGCGCCGGGCTTGTCCGCACTCTCATGCCGCTCGAGGAACTCAAACAACTCGACGTCCCCTACGCCCGGGAATGTTCCTCCTTGCAGTGGCGAGAGCGCGTGGGCATGAAGCCTGGCGGATGCCCAGGCATTGCCTTGCCATTTTTCGCGAAGGGCGGCCTCGGGGCGTCTGCAGCATTCGGGGTCAGGACACGAGGAGTTAAAACGGGTGGTGGTATCTCGACCTCTAAACCATTTGGCATCGTCGAAGGCAACACCCACGGTGATCGAGAACTCTTCTTCCAGACCGGTTCCAATTTGGGTGGACTCCCAGAAGGTTCCCTCGGGGGTGTCTGTGTATTGGTAGTACTCGGTGGTCCGGTTTGTGCGACTAAAGGCTTGGCGTGCACTCCAGTGGCGACACACAATTTGGCCCTCCGTCGCACCGGTGACATCGGTGGGCAAGGCCAGACCATCGTTTTCGTAGGCCTTCAAGATGGATCCGTCGTCGCCCACGCGCAGGAAGTGCAACCGGATATCGAGAAACTCGGTCATCAAATTCGTGAAGCGAAGTGCAGCTGCTTCGTGGGTGACACCAAAGGCATCGCGGAAGTCTTCAACTGCAATATTGCGGCTTCTCTTCGCGACCTCCAAAAACGACACCGCGTGAGTTTTAGGCATCAAGCAGGCTGCGGCGAAGTAGTTAATTTCAAGACGCTGCTGCAAGAACTCTTCATAAGTGGTGGGCACAGGATGCTTCAAAATCTGGTGGGCCATCGCTTGGAGTGCCATCGAGCGAAGACCGTGACCGCCGGGAATCGATGCGGGTGGCAAATAAATGCGCCCGTTTTCCGTGTCGGTCACCGACCGAGCAGTTTTAGGCAGATCCCCCACGTGAACGATGTCAAAGCCCAACGACTTCGCCATTATGGCCACTTCGCGGTGGGTAATGGCGCCGGTCTGGTGACCAGACGTTGCCACGAGTTCTTCGGCGAGGACCTCGAGCTCGGGCAAGTGATTGTTCTTCGAGCGCATTCGGTAGCGAAGTTCGGTATTGGCCCGCCTGGCTTCTTCGGGAGTGGCGAGTGCTTGTTCCTCTCGGCGGAATATTTCCTCGTAGAGACCCACCAGTGTTTCGACCATGTCGTCGCCCACGGATTTGTTGATCTTGGGTTTGGGTAATCCGAGTCCTTGATAGAGCGGGTGAGACTCCGCCTGGTGCCACCTGTTTTCCAGAGCAGCGCGCTTACTAGGTGGGGCGTCATCGAGGAGGTGAGCAAGCTCAATACCGAGATGCCCCGCGAGCGCGGTCAAGAAGGAGAGCTTTGCTTCGCGCTTGCCCGTTTCCACTAATGACATTTGGCTGGCGGTGACACCGAGCTTTGTCCCGAGCTGTTCGAGGGTGAGTCCGCGCTCTGTGCGGAAGTGTCTAATGCGCTGTCCGAGGACGACTGAAGAGGCCATTTCATGACAATAGCGCAATTTTTATGTTTTTTGACACGCTAATTATGAGAATTTAGCCATTTCATTGACAGATAGTGGGTTTACCGACCACTTTTTACCGAAACGAGAGACAAATGACACTCCTCATGGAAACCTCACGCGAGACAGACAACCTCCGACCACAATCTGTCGCCGACTGGGTGGCTAACTGGGAACAGGTCATGCGCCCCGACTCCGTGGTGTGGTGCAACGGCTCACAGTCTGAGCGTCACCAACTCATCGAAACCCTCCGTGAGGCTGGAACCATTGAAGCGCTGAACCCAGACCTTCGCCCCTACTCGTTCATCGCTCGCAGCAACCCCAATGATGTTGCCCGCGTTGAGTCGCGCACGTTCGTCTGCTCGGTAAAGAAAGCAGACGCGGGTCCCACCAACAATTGGGTTGACCCCGTAGAAATGCGGACCACCCTCCTCGAACTTCAAGATGGCGCCATGTCTGGTCGGACAATGTACGTGGTGCCATTCTCGATGGGCCCCATCGACTCCCCCATGGCTCGCTTCGGAGTTCAAATCACCGACTCGCCCTACGTCGTATTAAGCCTGCACACCATGGTCCGCGTCGACTCGGAGATTTTGCAGCACATCCAAGACGGTTCCGAATGGGTCAAGTGCGTTCACACCGTGGGCGCCCCCCTCGCGGAGAGCGAAGAAGATGTGTCATGGCCCTGCAACGACACCAAATACATTTCTCACTTCCCCGAGTCCAGAGAAATCTGGTCGTTTGGCTCCGCCTACGGCGGCAACGCCCTGCTTCCCAAGAAGTCATTCGCGCTTCGCATCGCCTCGGCAATGGCCAAAGACGAAGGCTGGCTAGCCGAGCACATGCTGCTCGTGCGCATCACGAGTCCTGAGGGCAAGCGCTACCACTTTGTCGCCGCCTTCCCCAGCGCCTGTGGCAAGACCAACTTCGCCATGATGCAGCCATCACTTGATGGGTGGAAAGTCGAAACCTTAGGCGATGACATTGCATGGTTAGCCATTGGAAAAGATGGTCGCCTGCGGGCGATCAACCCCGAGGCGGGATTCTTCGGTGTGGCACCTGGCACCTCCCACAAGACAAACCCCGTCGCGATGGACACCATGTGGGGCCACACCATCTTCACCAACGTCGCCGTCACACAGGATGGCGACGTGTGGTGGGAGGGAATGACCAAGGAAGCACCTGAGGGTCTTACCGACTGGACTGGTCAGCCGTTTACTCCAGGCTCTGGCGCACCAGCTGCACACCCCAACGCCAGGTTCACAGTCCCCGCCGAGCACTGCCCGAGCCTCGCTGAAGACTGGGACGACCCAGATGGGTTCCCCATCGACGGAATCATCTTTGGAGGCCGCCGCGCCGACACCGTCCCCCTCGTGGTCGAAGCCAGAGATTGGGATCACGGCGTGTTTATCGGAGCAACCGTGGCCTCTGAACAAACGGCTGCAGCCGAAGGAACAGTCGGCGTGGTCCGCCGCGACCCCTTCGCCATGTTGCCGTTCCTGGGATACCACCTGGGCGATTACATCAACCACTGGATGACAATGGGCGAGAAGCTGCGTCAAAACGGTCGAGCACCTCGAATTTTCCAGGTGAACTGGTTCCAAAAGGATTCTGATGGAAAGTTCATCTGGCCTGGATTTGGCGACAACATCCGCGCAGTGAAGTGGATGATCCAACGCATCGAAGGTGAAGTTGCCGCCGATGACACTCCTGTGGGTCTTCTGCCTCGAGTAGCAGACATCGACCAGGAAGGCCTCGAGCTCGACGAGAAGGCGCTTGCGGGATTGTTGAGCGTTGACCACGCCCTGGTCGAAGCCGACGTCGAGTCAGCCTGGGAGTACCTAGGTCAGCTCGGTCGCAAAATGCCCTCAAAACTCAAGGCTCAATATGACAGCGTGAAGTCTCGACTTCACATCTGACAATTACTCAGCCATAACCCGAGCTTCTCCGGCAGACTAGAAGCGTGCAACGCGTCGCCTTAATCACCGGAGCAAGCTCGGGTATTGGCCGAGAAACGGCCAGGGAGCTCACTCGTCGAGGCTGGCGGGTTGGTGTTGCTGGGAGAAACCCCGAGCGTACCCACGCCACCGCTGACGCATTGGGAGCTGAAGCGTTCGTGGCAGATTTCGACTCACTCGAGCAAGTACGAGAGCTTGCGTCGGATGCGCTTGATCGCCTCCGACGCATTGACGTTTTGCTTAACAACGCAGGTGGCATCGTCGATCAGCGGCAACTCAGCGCCGATGGCAACGAGCTCACTCTGCAACGAAACGTGTTGGGTTCCGTGGTTCTCACAGAGGCGCTCTTGCCGGAGCTGCATGAGCGCGAAGGCCGCATCATTCACACCTCGTCGATCATGCACCGCGTCGGCTCACTTGACGTCGATGACCTGGACTATTCCAGACGTTCCTACCGTGGCGGATGGGCCCCCTACGCGGACTCGAAACTGGGCGTGGTGATGTACTCCAACAGCCTCATCGAGCGATCAGGAATCGAGAGCTTCCCTGTTCACCCTGGATACGTGGCCAGCAACTTCGGCCCCGACACCGCTTTTGCACGCTCCTTGATGCGGCTCACCAGACCCCTGCAAATTAGCGTTCCTGCAGGAGCTGCGCCGCTGGTGCATTTGGCCGATACCCCCGAGCTTGGAGTCGACAACGGCACCTACTTTGATGGGCTCAACCCGTTTTCCACCGTTCACCCCGTCACAAAGAATGCGGCACAGGTGCAGCGCTACTGGGAAGAGCTGGTATCTCGCGTAGGCTAAAAACGAAGCGTCGAGAAAGGCAGAAACCCCATGTCGGTGTCACTAATCACCCGCGGATTGACCCTGGGAGCGCTCGTATTTAGCCTCACTGGATGCCAGGCCGTCACTGGCCTCATCGGCGACCTCACCGGCCAAAACACCGACCCAGCTGCAGACGTCGTGGTTGACGATCCCGCCACCACCGAAACTCCCGCTGAGACCGAAACAGACGCCGCGGCCGAAGAGCCCGCAGCTCCCGTGGTCGACCAAGGCCCTGTGCCCACCTGCGACACCATTTACTCGGATGCACAGGTCGTGGCCTTTAGCGAAGAAGGACGTGTATCCGAAGGCGACATCAGCGCTGACGGTTACGGCTACGGAACTACAAACCAAGACTTAGTGGCGGTACTTGCCGAAGCCCGCAAGGACCTGCGCATCTCCTGCACCTGGTATCTCCCACCGG
>CAYXEM010000050.1:0-6138 GCA_964464045.1 uncultured Microbacteriaceae bacterium
GGTCGCACCGGCCGCGCCGGAAAAGCAGGCGTTGTGGTGACCTTGGCAAGCTCCAAGAGCACCCACAGACTCGGTGGAATCCTGCGCGATGCGGGTGTAGAAGCCCAAGAGGTGGCACACAGTCGCTAAGCACTCCTGTTAGCCGACGTGGACGCCTAGTTGTCGTCGGATTTCCTCGCCAGTGCGCATTACCGACACTGTGTCGTGGTGGGTGTGAAGTGGGGATTGGCTCAGTCCTTGCGAGACGTAGTGGGCGAAGTGGTCTACTTGGTAGCACAATCCGGCGTGACCCTGGATGGGGCCCGTGTGGTCCCATCGGGGCCCGTGGGCGTTATATAGGGCAGGCCGAAGCTCCAAGCCCGTGGGCACAAAAAACGGCCCGTCGACTAACACCACTCCCAAGGTTCCCGAAATGGAGGCGAGGGTGGGAAGGTGGGCCTTACCCGAGACGGTAATCACTGCTCGTGCACCACTGTCGTATTCGAGCACGGCCGAGGCAAACTCCTCTGACGTGCCCTCGTGCAGTGAGCCTGTGGCAGAAATCGACACCGGGTCGCCCAGGAGCATTTGGGCGAAGGAGAGTGGGTAAATGCCCATATCGTGCATGATGCTCGATTGACCAGGGATCCAGAGCCGATCAATTGTCCTGTTGTCTTGGCCGAAATCTGCTTGGAGAACCCCGATGTCGCCAATCGCGCCACTCGAGACTAACTGTCGAAGAATGCTCGCTTGGGGCAAATACCGCGACCACATCGCTTCCATGGCAAACACCCCCGCGCTGCGCGCTGCAGAATAAATCTCCTCTGCATCATCGGCTAAGAGTGCGGTGGGCTTTTCGATCAGCACGTGTTTACCCGCGGCGATGGCAAGCAACGCATCGGCCTTGTGGGTATGAGGCAAAGTGGCAACATATACCGCGTCGACATCCCCATCAGCGACGAGATCCTCGTAGCGTGTGTAGGTTCGCGGGATACCAAAGCGCGCGGCAAAAGAAGCGCCTTTACCCGTGGTTTTCGACGCCACCGCAACAATCTGTTGGGTGGTGTTCTTCGAGACCGTGTCCGCAAAGACCTCTGCTATGTCGCCGGCTCCGAGTATTCCCCAGCGCAGGGAGGGAACCGACCTGGGGTTAATGACCTCTGGTTCGGGAAAGTCAGACTCTAAAAACTCCTTGGGAGCACCACCAAACATCGCCATGGGTACACGCTAGCTCACGATAATCGGTGCCTATGAGCGCCCTTGGCTAACACGTGATCGAAGACGTCTGCCTCGGCAACACCGACAGAATGT
Source organism: uncultured Microbacteriaceae bacterium (assembly GCA_964464045.1). Lineage (GTDB taxonomy): Bacteria > Actinomycetota > Actinomycetes > Actinomycetales > Microbacteriaceae > Pontimonas. Next base: position 1,291 of record CAYXEM010000050.1, read on the forward strand.
GGCAGGTGGTCGCGTCAACGCCTAATCACGCCACCTCAGTGGCAGCAATGTCCTAGTCGCGGTTTTTCATCGCCTCAAGAACGTCTACGGCGTTCTTGATTTGGCGATCATCGGCGAGGTCACTGATGCCGAGGTCGGAGAGGGTCTTGTAGGCCATTTCACGACGCCCAATGACAAACCAGATGCCCTTCGCGGGACTAGACGAGTTGTTGACATACATGTGGGGACGATTGGCGTCGAAGCAGAACGAATCACCCGGATTCATCACGTGCTCTTCGAAGTCAATCTTGAGTGTGAGCTGTCCCTCAGTAATGCAGCCATACTCGATAGCGGAGTGACGCATGAGCTTTCCATCCACCGAGCTCGACGCGCCCGGGGCATAGGTCACAATCAGGGGGTCTGCGATGTCGCTTCCAGCGTCAGCCAAACGCTCCCAGGTGACACCGTTTTCCATCTCGATAATGGGGTTATCCCATGCGCGTTGCACGACGCCATTGGAGCTGCCATTGGAGCCAGAATACGTGGCTCCGTTTGTGGGTTGATGAGGCGCTGACTCCACAACGCTCGGGCGGTGTTGGCCCATTAACCCATCAAGCGAAACCCCCAGGTGGTTTACCAATGCATAGAGGGTTGACACTGACGGTTGAGTCTTCCCCGTTTCTACCTGTGACAGAAGACTCGGTGAGACACCCACGGCCGTCGCCACAGAGCGAAGGCTTAGTTTTTTAGACTCACGGATACGCCTGAGCTCACTCCCCAGATCTAATTGCACAGAGGACTCCTTAGGCGTAGCGTCCCGAACGTCGTCAATGACCTCACTACTCATGGATGCTACCTCCCTTCCCTGCCGTATCCGGCTATTTCGCCGCGTTAGCGGCGAGCCCTCGCGACGGAATAGATAATTGCGGCGATGAGAATCAAGGTTCCCTGCAGGATGTATTGCCATGTTTGGTCGAGACCCAAGAACACCGTGGCGTTCAGTACTTGGATTAACAGCATGGATCCCAGGAGTGTTCCAATAAAGCTTCCACGGCCTCCCAGAAGGCTCGTTCCCCCCAGCACCACTGCGGTGATACTGGAGAGGGTGTAGGTAATACCTTGCGACGGGTCACCGATACCGAGCTGTGCCATCAGCAAGATTGCACCCATGAAGGTAAACGTCGACGTGAGCATGTAACCGACAATCACGGTGCGGTTCGTGGCCACACCGACGCGGCGAGCCGCTTCCTCTTCAGAGCCCACCGCGCGGAGCTTCCAGCCCCATGGGCGCTTGCGCAAGAAGTACTCCAGACCAATAGCAGCCAGCGTCAACGCGATAAACGCGGCAGGAATAGGCCCGAACTTGTACATGATGATCGCGGTGATTCCGGTGTCAATGAAGCCATCGGGAGTCTCGCGCAACACGAAGCTAAAGCCTTGGAGAGCGATATAGGTTCCCAGCGTTGCCGCCACCGCCGTAAAGCGCACGTAGCGAATCAGCGATCCGTTCACGAAACCTACCGCCAGCGCCACAGCCAACATCGCAAGAGCACCGAGGAGCAGTGATCCGAGCGTGTATTCCTCAGTGGCAAAGAACGAAATGACGACGACCAAGAGGCCCGCGAGCGGCCCTACGGAGAGGTCGAGACCCCCCGTGAGCAACGCGATCGTTTGGCCCATTGCAATAAAGCCCAATGCGGTCGCAAGCAACAGCATCGAGGAGATGTTGAACGAGTTCAGGTACTTGTCGTTTGTGCCGAGGATGTAGGCACCAAGCCCCAGCATGACTAACACGAGCAGAAGTGATGGAGCGTAGTCGCCTCGGGCGAAGCGCCACAGGCGAGAGCTGATGGAATTGCGATCAGCCTTCTTCTCCTCGGACTCCATCTTCTTGATGTCGACCACACGTGTCGTCGAGGTCACCGCGGCATGCACCATGTTCTCTTCGGTGATTTCCTCTCCGTGGAGTTCACGCACCACTTGGCCACGTGACATCACATAAACGGTGTCGCACAGGCCCTCGAGCTCTTTCGCATCCGAGGACGCCACGACCACGGGGATTCCCGAGGCGCTCACGTCGCGGAGGATGTGGTACAACTCCGCACGCGCTCCCACGTCCACACCTTGGGTGGGCTCATCCGCCAAAATCACGAGTGGGTCCGACAGCAGCGCTCGAGACATCACAACTTTTTGCTGATTTCCACCAGACAGCGATGACACAAGGGATTCTGGAGACGCGGTCTTCACCTGCAACTTGCCAAATACTTCGGCGATTTGTGCGTCTTCTTTCTTTCGCGAGAGGAACAATCCGCTGGTGAATTTCTTAAGTGCGGCGACCGCTGCGTTCTCGCGCACTGACATGCGCATCATCAGTCCCTCGTGCTGGCGGTCAGCCGGCATCAAGGCCGCGTCGGTGCGAAGCTCCTTTTGCTTCCGCTCGACATCGCCCACCGAAATGGTTCCCTCAAAGTTTTCAAGGCCCGCTAAGGCGTGGAGCAATTCGCTTTGACCGTTGCCCACGACGCCCGCGATACCGATGATCTGACCGGGGTACCCCACGATTGAGACGTCTTGGAACCCTTCACCGGTCAGGTTTTTCACGACAAAGTTTGGCGTCGCGTCCTTCGCCAGGGCGTGCTTGTTCGGGAATGTGGAGGCGAGCTCTCGTCCCACGATGAGCGAGAGCAGGTCCTTGTCACTAATGTCCGACACCATTGAGGTTTGGCGCAGTTGGCCATCGCGAAGCACGCTCACGCGGGTAGCGATTTCTCGGACCTCCGCGAGGCGGTGGGTGATGTAAATCACGGAAGTGCCGCTTGCTACGGCGTCTCGAACGAGCGAGAAGAGCAAGTCCACAGAGTCTTGGCCAAGCGGCGCAGTTGGCTCATCGAGGACAAGTACTTTCGGCTTTTGGGCTAGAGCCTTTGCAATTTCAAGCAAGTGCTTAGAGGCCACGCTGAGGGACTCAACTCGGTCGTTGAGGTGAACATCGAGCTTGACCATGTCGAGAAGGCCCTGGACGTAATCCCGATCGGATTGATCGGAGGGGAAAAGTTCCCGTGGGAGTGCCACCTGAATGTTTTCCAATACGGTGAGGTCTGGCATCACAGCGGGGTGCTGGTGGACGATGGCGATTCCTAGCTCTGTGGCCTCATGGGGGCTGAGCTCATCAATTTCTTTACCCTCGAAACGGATTTCTCCAGCACTTGGCTGCAGTGTTCCCGTGGCGATGTTCATCAGGGTGGACTTGCCCGCACCGTTTTCTCCCAGGAGTGCGTGTACTTCCGCGGGACGAATGTCGAGGGAGACATCGGTCAATGCGGGAACGCCGGAGAAGTTCTTGGAGATACCAATCAGCTCAAGGATTGGAGTGTCCGAAGATGCGCCTGAAGACATGGGGGGCCTGTTCTCTAGAAAGTCTTAAGTGTGGGCTGTTCTGGGGCGGGTCGAGCCCGCCCCAGAACAGTCACAAGGGGTACTACTTCAGCAGCGATGCCTGAGTGTCTGCATCGAGCTGTGCCGAGAGGTAAATGTCTCCTGGCAGGTCGCTACGGCACGAAACCGGCGATGGGCTACCCGAGATCGAGTCCTCGAACTTGGGGTGGATGAATCCGTTGCCCTTTTCAGGAACTTCACCACCGGTAGCCAGAGCAATCGCGGTCTGGACAGCCAGACGCACGTTGTCGTTACCGGTTGCAACGCTCATCATCTCGAAGCCGTTTCCAGCGTCCTGCTGCTCAGCCCAGAAGCAACCCAGGAGGTTACCGTCAGAGGTAGCAAGTGCAGGAATCGGACGACCGCTCTTGGTGAACTCAGGAAGAGCTCCCACGAGGGAAGGACCGAAGTCAGAGAAGATGATGTCGATCTCTGGGTACTTCGCGATTGCAGCAGTAAGAACCTGCTGGGTCAGCGCGGGGTCCCAGTTGGTGACTTCGAAGGGCTGCTCACCGATGAATTCGTACTTCGCGTCGGTCAGGAGCTCTTTGAAACCAGTGGCTTCGTCTTCACCCTGGCTGTTTCCAGCAGGACCGCTCAAGAACAGGATCTTGGCGCCATCGGGGAAGTTTTCGAGAGTCCACTCAGCCCAGTCCTTACCGGACTGCACGAAGTCGGCTCCAATCCAGACGTCGTAGTCGACGCCGTCCTGGCCACCCGGGTTCACGCGGTAAGGAACGGTGACCACGCCAGCCTCGTAAGCGCTACGAAGGGCGGGCAACATTGCCTCACCAGCGTCCGGGAACACGACGATGGCGTCAACGCCGGTCGCGACCATGGACTGGATGTCAGAAATAGCCTTCTGGGTGTCACCCTGACCATCTGCGTAGAGGTACTCGGTAACACTGGGGCACTTCTTGGCCTCTTCTTCACCACATGCAGTGGTGACAAGACGCCAGCTGTTTCCACCAAAGCCGTCGAGCAGACCGAAGGTGATTTCTTCGGGTCCACACCACGAGGGAACATCGCCAGCAGCGGCGTCAGTCGACTCCGAAGCGGCAGTGTCGGTAGCAGCGTCGTCAGTTGCGGTGGTGCCGCCGCCTGCGGAGCAAGCGGAAAGCGCCAAACCAGCAATTCCTGCAGCGGCAAGCGCCTGCAAGACTTTGCGTTGACGTGTGATCATGTGATCTTCCTCCATTGGTTAGTTGTGGGACACGGTGTGCCACACGGTGACACTCGTATGCAGCTTTGCTACGAGTGTTCTTTTCCAGACGATGAACGGTTCACCGACTGAAATCTTCTGCGCACCTCTGCCCAGTCGATGGTGTAGATCGCTACACCAATGACAAACGCAGCGGCTTGCACGAGCGTGCGCACGGCGTACGGCACGCCAAGCGCCAACACGAACTGGTCGAGCTGACGCAAGAACAAAGC
>CAYXEM010000051.1:0-5916 GCA_964464045.1 uncultured Microbacteriaceae bacterium
CTCGGTCACGAGCTCACCGAGCCACATGATCAAGCCAGTGCCCGCGGTCATCGTGATGACCATCAGCATGATGGCGTACCAGGAGTCGTTCGACAGCAGCTGGTTACAGGCAGGAACACCGGTGTTTGCTCCAAAGAGCGCGCCGGAACGGGCCACAGTGATCAGAGTGGTTGACTGCAATAGAGCCAAACCAATGGTCATGTAGCGGGTGTACTGGGTGAGCTTTGCCTGACCTGCTTGGCCCTCCTTGTGGAGAGTCTCGAAGTGAGGGATGACAACCCGAAGCAACTGGGTGATGATCGATGCCGTGATGTAAGGCATGATTCCCAACGCAAAAATGGAGAGCTGCAGGAGAGCTCCACCGCTAAAGACGTTGACGAGCTCATAAAGCCCAGACGTTCCACCGGCACCGGCCACACATTGCTGGACGTTGCGGTAGTCGACGAACGGCGCTGGGATAAATGACCCCAAACGGAACAGTCCAATGATGGCCAGCGTGAAGCCAATCTTGCGACGCAAGTCAGGAGTCCTAAAGATTCTCCCTATGACCTGAAACACATCACCCTCCTGGTCTGGCCGTTGGCCAACAATGTCGTTGAGCCTATCGCGTTTGACTGGCCCTATTCGGGCCAGTCATTACGCGAACTAGCTAACTTCGCCGCCAGCTTTTTCGATCTTCTGCTTAGCCTGAGCCGACACCTTGTCGACCGAGACCTTCAGCGCAACAGCGAGGTCGCCGTCTCCGAGCAGTTTGACCTTTTCGTTCTTGCGCACGGCACCCTTGGCGACGAGGTCAGCCACGGTGACGTCTCCACCCTTGGGGTAGAGCTCAGCGAGGCGGCCCACGTTAACAACCTGGTACTCGACACGGAACGGGTTATTGAATCCGCGAAGCTTGGGAGCCCGCATCACCGAAGTGAGCTGACCACCCTCGAAGCCGGGGCGAACCTGGTAACGAGCCTTCGTACCCTTGGTTCCACGACCTGCGGTCTTACCCTTTGAACCTTCACCACGACCCACACGGGTGCGGGCTTTTTTGGCTCCAGCAGCGGGGCGCAGGTGGTGAAGCTTCACCACACCGGGACGCTTTTCTTCGCTTGCAGCAGGCTTCTTCTTTACAGCAGGCTTTGCAGCGGCCTTGGGAGCCTCTGCCTTAGCAGCGGTTTCCTTAGCAGGAGCCTTCTCCGCAGCTGCCTTAGGAGCAGCCTTAGCAGCGGGCTTGGCCTCAGCCTTTTTCGCAGCTGGCTTTGCAGCAGCCTTTGCGGGGGCCTTAGCAGCCGCAGGCTTCGCAGCAGCGGTCTTGGCGGCAGGCTTCTTTGCAGCGGCTGGCTTTGCAGCAGCCGACTTAGCGGCTGGAGCCTTAGCGGCAGCTGGCTTCTTCGCAGGAGCCTTGGCTGCGGGCTTCGCAGCAGGCTTCTTAGCGGCTGGCTTCTTTTCCTCAGCCATTAGTCAATCTCCTCGACCTTCACGAGGTGACGAACAGTCTGCACATATCCGCGGTTCTGCGGAGTGTCTGGGCGGACTACCTGGTCACCAATTCTTTTGAGACCCAAGGTGCGAATGGTTTCGCGCTGGTTGGGCTTCTCGCTGATTACAGACTTAATCTGAGTCACTTTGAGGTTCTTAGCCATTACTCGACCACCTTCTTTGCGGCAGCAGCTTCAGCTTCAGCGCGCACGAGGCGAGCGGGAGCCATCTGCTCGAATTCCACACCACGGCGAGCAGCAACAGCGCGCGGCTCTTCGAGGTTCTTCAGCGCCTCAACAGTGGCGTGAACGATGTTCAACGTGTTGGACGAACCAAGCGACTTGCTCAGTACATCGTGGATACCGGCGCACTCGAGTACGGCGCGGACGGGACCACCGGCGATAACACCAGTACCGGCTGCAGCTGGACGAAGCAGCACCACACCGGCGGCAGCTTCACCCTGGACAGGGTGCGGGATGGTCTGGGCAACGCGGGGAACGCGGAAGAAGTTCTTCTTTGCGTCCTCGACACCCTTCGAGATTGCCAAGGGAACCTCGCGGGCCTTGCCGTATCCGACACCAACCATGCCGTTACCGTCACCGACGACTACCAGCGCGGTGAAGGCGAAGCGACGTCCACCCTTAACCACCTTGGCAACACGGTTGATGGTGACCACACGCTCCAAGAACTGGTTCTTGTCACCCTGGTCGCGGGATCCGCGCTGAACGTCAGGACGACGCTCGCGGGAGCCACGGCGGGCTTCGCGCTGCTGGTCAGCTTGCTCGGTAGCCTGCTCGACTACTGTTTCGGCGGTTTCGCTCACCGTTACTTCCTTCTGTTCTTCGCTCACAGTTCCAGACCACCTTCTCGGGCGCCATCGGCAATTGCCGCGACACGACCGGCGTAACGGTTTCCACCGCGGTCGAATACGACCGAGGACACTCCAGCCTTCTTCGCGCGCTCGGCGACCATTTCGCCGATCTTGCGAGCCTTGGCGGTCTTGTCACCGTCGAACTTGCGCAGGTCTGCTTCCATGGTGGACGCAGACGCAACGGTGGTTCCATTGGCGTCGTTGACAACCTGTACGAATACGTGACGGGCTGAACGGGTAACGACCAAGCGGGGACGCTCTGCGGTGCCCACAATCTTCTTGCGAAGACGGTGGTGGCGGCGGGCCTTCTGGGCCTGCTTGCTTGAACCTCTGGTTCCGATAGCCATGGTTACTTACCAGCCTTTCCGGCCTTGCGACGCACGCGTTCGCCTTCGTAACGAACACCCTTGCCCTTATATGGCTCAGGCTTGCGCAGCTTACGAATGTTGGCGGCCACCTCTCCGACGGCCTGCTTGTCGATACCGCTCACGGTGAGCTTGTCGTTGCCCTCAACGGTGAAGGTGATTCCCTGAGGGGGATCCACCGAGATGGGGTGCGAGTAGCCCAGAGCGAATTCAACGCCCTGACCCTTGGAGGTCACACGGTATCCGGTACCGACCACTTCGAGCTTCTTTTCGTAGCCCTGGGTGACACCGATGATGTTGTTGTTGATCAAGGTACGGGTCAGACCGTGGAGCGAACGTGATGCGCGCTCGTCGTCTGGACGGGTAACGATGACCTGGTTTTCTTCGACCTTGGCCTCAATCGGGCTTGCCACAGTCAGGTTCAGCTCACCCTTAGGGCCCTTGACGTTAACGTCCTGGCCCGAGATGGTGATGGTGACACCTGCAGGGATGTCGATAGGCATGCGTCCAATACGTGACATTTTTCGATCACCATACGTAGGCGAGGACTTCCCCACCCACGCCCTTCGAGTTGGCCTCGCGGTCGGTCAGCAGACCGGAGGAGGTGGACAAAATGGCAATACCGAGGCCGCCGTGAACGTTTGGCAATTCGGTGGACTTTGCGTAGACGCGAAGACCAGGCTTCGAGACACGCTTGATTCCCACAATGGAGGACTCGCGCTTCGGGCCGTACTTCAGCGAAAGCGTAAGAGTCTTGCCGACCCTCTCGTCCTTCACTTCGAAGCCCTGAATGTAACCCTCGCGCTGGAGGATTTCAGCGATGTGCTCCTTGAGCTTGCTACCGGGCATGCTCACCTGGTCGTGCTGCGCCTGGTTGGCGTTGCGCAAACGGGTCAGCATGTCGGCGACGGGATCTGTCATCGTCATGGGTTTGTGTTTCCGATCTTCGGCGGTTTCGCCTCCCGGTACACCGGGGACGACCTTCCGAGTTGGGGCCGTTAGGCCGGTTGGTTGTTGGTAACGAACGGGAAGCCGAGCTGGCGAAGCAGCGCGCGACCTTCGTCGTCAGTCTTTGCGGTGGTCACGATGGTGATGTCGAAACCGCGAACCCGGTCAATCTGGTCGGGGTCGATCTCATGGAACATCACCTGTTCGGTCAAACCGAAGGTGTAGTTGCCGTTTCCATCGAAGTGACGGTCGGAGAGACCACGGAAGTCTCTGATTCGAGGAAGCGCCAGGTTGATCAGGCGGTCCAGGAATTCCCATGCACGGTCTCCGCGGAGGGTGACGTGTGCACCAATGGGCATGCCTTCACGCAGCTTGAACTGTGCGATGGACTTGCGGGCCTTGGTCACAACAGGCTTCTGGCCGGTGATGGCGGTGAGGTCGCGCACAGCGCCCTCGATCACCTTCGAGTCACGAGCTGCCTCCCCGACACCGGTGTTCACGACAACCTTGGTGATGCCGGGAACCTGATGCGGGTTGGCGTAGCCGAATTCTTCGGTGAGAGCCTTCTTGATTTCGTTGCGGTAGCGCAGCTTCAGCCGCGGGGCCACCGACTTCACGTCAGTTGTCGCAGTCATTAGAGCTTTTCACCTGACTTCTTCGCGTAGCGAACTCGAACGGTCTTCTTCACGCCGCCCTTCTCAGCGACCTCTTCGCGGAAGCCCACACGGGTCGGCTTCTTCGACTTGGGGTCAACCAAGGCAACGTTGGAAATGTGGATGGGGGCTTCGTGGGTTTCGATGCCACCGGTCTTCGCACCGCGGTAGTTCTGACCTACCTTGATGTGCTTGTGGACGAAGTTGATACCTTCCACAATCACGCGGTTGTTCTCGGAGAGCACCTCAATGACCTTGCCCTGCTTGCCACGGTCTCCGCCGCGAGCTTGGCTCTTGCCAGTGATGACCTGAACCAGGTCGCCCTTCTTAATCTTTGCCATTGTCTACAACACCTCCGGTGCGAGCGAAATGATCTTCATGTAGCGCTTGTCGCGAAGTTCGCGGCCAACGGGTCCGAAGATACGAGTACCACGAGGTTCACCCTCGTTGTTCTTGATCAGCACTGCGGCGTTCTCGTCGAACTTGATGTACGAGCCATCAGCGCGACGAGTCTCCTTGACGGTGCGCACGACGACAGCCTTGACAACCTCACCCTTTTTGACGTTTCCGCCGGGGATTGCGTCCTTGACTGTGGCCACGATGATGTCGCCGAGGCCTGCGTAACGACGACCCGAACCACCCAGCACACGAATGGTGAGCAGCTCCTTGGCACCGGTGTTGTCGGCTACCTTGAGTCGAGATTCCTGTTGAATCATGTTCTTAGTCCCTTAGGTTCCCAGGCCTACTTGGCCTTTTCGACGATTTCGACCAGACGCCAGCGCTTGGACGCTGACAGCGGGCGGGTCTCTGCGATGACTACGAGGTCACCGATACCAGCCTGGTTGGTCTCATCGTGAGCTTTTACTTTGGAAGAGCGGCGCACAACCTTGCCGTAAAGCGGGTGCTTCACGCGGTCTTCAACCTCAACAACGATGGTCTTGTCCATCTTGTCGCTGGTGACGTATCCACGACGGACTTTGCGGTATCCGCGGACCTCTGGCTCAGCCACGGTCTTCTTCGCCTTTGCTTCGGTCGCCATTACTTCGTCTCCTCATTGGTCGAAGCCTTCTCGGCTTCCTCCTCGGCCTTCTTTGCCTTCTTCTTTGCCGGAGCCTCAATCGGCGCCGGGGTGGCGCGGATTCCGAGCTCACGCTCGCGGATCACGGTGTAGATGCGGGCAATGTCGCGACGCACGGAGCGCAGACGGCCGTGGTTGTCCAACTGGCCAGTTGCGTCCTGGAAGCGCAGGTTAAACAGCTCTTCCTTCTGTCGCTTGAGTTCGTCCAGCAGACGCTGGTCTTCGAACGTGTCGAGCTCTTCAGGGCGAAGCTCTTTCGATCCAACAGCCATTACGCGCCCTCCTCCCGGGAAATAATGCGTGCCTTCAGCGGAAGCTTGTGGATGGCACGGGTCAGTGCTTCGCGAGCGAGTTCTTCGCTCACACCGGCAACTTCGAACAGCACGCGGCCGGGCTTGACGTTCGCGACCCACCACTCGGGCGATCCCTTACCGCTACCCATACGAACTTCAGCGGGCTTCTTGGTCAACGGACGGTCCGGGTAGATGTTGATCCACACCTTTCCACCACGCTTGATGTGACGGGTCATCGCGA